>JAIBBY010000011.1 GCA_019694455.1 Pirellulales bacterium | reverse complement strand
TATCTCGGTCTTGGTGGCGCTGTTATGTGTCGATCGCTCTGCCTTGCGTGGCGACAGCGGAATGGCTTGTTGGTCATTGGGGACCGTATTGGGCGCGGCCGTTTGCTCGTCGATGCTAGTGGCGGATGTTGGCGCACCGACCGCTGTGCCAGCCTCGGCGTCTTGATTCGCACTGACCTGTGCGCTACCAGGAAGCGGCGGCGTGTCCGCAGCCTCGACGTGTGTGACTTGTCGCGTCTCGGCAAAGGGATCGTTGTTGCTCGCTCGCTGCGGCTCGTCGTAAACCGGTTCGTCTGACGGAGGGAACACGTACTCGTGGCGACTCCGCGTAGTGGCTCTGCGCGGTGGAGTTGCATGGGCATGGCGAACCGCCGGCGCCGCCGCTCGCCCGCCGCGGGCATCGGGAATATCGCGCATATCCTGCCCGCGCGTATGCGAGACGCCAAGGCAAAATGCCGCCCACACCAAGATGGCCGTTCGACCGCGCATCCGTGCGTTATTCCTGGGTTGCCAATTGGCGGCGCATCCTTGCGACCGCGCCGATGATCAACCGGCCTTGGCGGATTCGCTCGAAATCAACTCCGCGACCCGCACGCAAAAATTGTCGTTGAGCACCAGAACTTCGCCCCGCGCGATCAATCGACCGTTCACGTAGATATCGACCGGGTCGCCCGCCAGTTTGTCGAGCGGCACCACCGTCCCCCGTCGCAATTTGAGCACGTCTTCCAGGTACATCTGGGTGCGGCCCAGTTCGATTTTCAAATCGAGGTCGACGTCGCGAATCAGATCGAGTGTGGCCCGCTCGGTCGAAGGAATCGCGCCCGTGAACTCGTGCAATTCAAACGGCGTGGCCGGCGTCGCCGCTTCGGTGGCGGCTGGCGCGTCGATGGACGCCAGCGCTGCCTGCGCTTGGCTCAGCAAAAAGTCCACATCGCCCGGCGCGATCTGCGGTTCTTGCGATTCTGGCGCCGCTCCCTTGGAGCTGGCGGGCGCCGATGTTGCCATCGGCGGTTTGCCGCTGAGCAGCGCCTCGATCTCGTGTTGGCCTAGCGGTGCGCTGCCCGAGGGCGCTGGGCCGCTGCCCAACGACTTGCCGGTCTGGGATTGCTGGAGCAATCGTTCGATTTCGTCTTGGCCCATTTTCTGATGGTCATCGGACATGGCGATGCTGGCGCCTGCGGTTCGGGCCTGTGCTGGCGAGAAAAGCGGGCGGGATTCTCGCGAAAACACGGTCCGGCATCAAGGCCAAGTCACACCGTCGCATCGTGAAACGAGCGGCGCCGAATGACGCTCCGCGCTGGAAGTCGCAGTGGCGCCGCGACAGCCAGCATTGCTGTCACTGCTCGATAAACGAAAACTTGCTGAAGATGACCTCTTGCACCAGCGGCTTGCCCAGTAGTTGATTGGTCTTTTCCAGAATCTGCCGGCGAATGAGCCCCAGGCTGGCGTCAGTCAAATCGGCCATCTCCGCGCTGCGGACGATCGTAATGACCTGGTGACGCATACGATGCCGGTTCTCCTCGAACAGCGCATCAAACTCACCGGATTCGTCGAAAGTCACCGTTCCAAAGATGTGAAAATCGACCAGCAAGCTAGCACCCGAAGCCGGATCTGTGGCCATGATGCTATATTCGCCAAGATCAACCTCGCGGTTCTCGCCGAAATGCTCGACCGGAGCGGCATGCCCATGCTCCGCTTTCTTTTCCTCGCCATGACCGTGTCCCTTGTCATGTTTTTCGGCGGCGCCGTGACCACCATGCCCCTTGTCGTGCGATTTTGCGTGCCCCTTGTCATGTTCTTGGTCATGTTTCTTGTCGTGGCCCTCTTCGGCGACCGCTTCCTTGGCGTCCGCGGCTGCCGCCGGTTCACCATTGCCGAGAAAGAAGAACGCGGCCAGGCATTCGCCCAGAACCACAGCCAGGATCAATGCCAAAATGGTGATCTTGTTCATCAGAGCCGGAGCTCCTTTTCCTTCGGCAGCGTGCTCTTTCGTCGCGGCCGCGGGCGTCGGGGTGGTTTGTTTGCTCATGGCGCCTATCAAGGTTGGAAGCAATGGGCCCCGTTACAAACGCTATGGGAGCCGAGATGGTTAATGAACCATAGCTTCTTCTGCGTTGGCGCTTTCCGAATCCAGCCGAATTGCTCAACAAACACGAATCCGCGTCTGATTAGGCGCTGACCGGCATAATCGGTCGCTTCCGAATACCCGATTTTTCCGCGCCCAAGGCGGGTGGCGTAGCCGATTTGAGCCGCTCTTGGATTCGACCGAAAGTCGCGTCCCCGGACGAACGCGATCGCGCACAGCGTTTCGGTGCGCGCATTACCATCTCTGGGGCGCGCTTGGGCTGAGAACGTGCCCGGCATCGCGACCGTCCCTACATGCGATTGAGTCCGTCGGCGCCAAGCCATGGCGCCTTGCCGCCAACTCAAATCAGCCAGGCGATCACCTCGCGCTTGCCAGCCGCATTCGCTTATCGACGCAGATTCAACAATTCGTCGAGCAGTTGCTGAGCGGCGGTGATTACGCGCGCGTTGCCGCGATATTGCGTCGACGCCAAGATCAGGTCGATCAGGTTCTTGCCGATATCGGTGTTCGAGAGTTCCACGGCGCCGCCAACCACCTGGCCAATGCCCTCCTGACCTGGGTTGCCTTGCACCGGCAGGCCCGAGTTCACACCGCCGGCGTACATGTTCTGGCCGCGGGCTTCGAGACCGGTGTTGTTGGCGAATCGCGCCAATCGCATTTGGCCCAGATCGCGTTCAAAGCCGTTGTCGAACACGCCGCGCATGCGTCCCGATTCGTCGATGATGTAGTTGGTGAGCTTTCCGGGCGGTTGTCCATCCTGACGCGTCACCTGCAAACTACTCACCTTTGACGCCAGTCCCGAGACGTTGCTAAAGTCGAGTGTGAACGACAATGGTTTGTCGGACGCAATGTGCGATCGATCGATCGATATCGTGGCGGTGCCGCCGGGAATCAGATTTCCCTTCCCGTCAAAAGTGACTAGTCCCGATCCGACGGCGGTCTGCACGCCACTCGTCGGATCGTTGTCGGCCGAATCGGCGAACCAACGGTATGTAGTTGTCGTGGCGTTCCGGCTCTCCAGCACCGCCGTGAGTCGCACGTTGAGCGGAATACCCAGCGAGTCGTAAACGAGGAAATCGGCCGTCGCGCTCTCGCCCACAGCCTTTTGCGTGGAACCGAAGCTCAAATTGGGTTGGCTGACGGTCCCAGTGCTGGGAGTCAGCGTAAAGTCGGCAGTGCTGATCTCAATCGCATTGCCTTTGCCGTTGTTGCCCACCAGTCGAATGCGACCGTTGTTCAATGTGCCGCCCGGCGCCAATCCGGAAATGTCCTCCGGAATCCCATTGGCGGCAGTGGAGCGTTGAATGCCGAGCGACTCCTCCATGAAGGTGATCAAATCGAGCACCGTGGAAGTGCCGGTGATTGTGAACTGTTTGGGCGGATTGATCTCGCGCTCCGCCTTGGATCCTTTGAACTCCAACACTCCTTCTTTAAAGGGCGAGTCGTAACCATCGTTGGCGTTCCGCTGCACCACGTTGGTTAAGAGAGTGTTGAAGTTGACCGCCGGACCATCCAGGTTGACCTGCGGATTAAGCGCTATCGTGGCGTCGGAGTTGTTGTCGGTGAAGGTTTGGCTCGGCAGGTTGTTGTCGATCTCCCCCACGTAGTAGAAAACGTTGGGGTTGTTGGCCAGGTTTCGGTAGATGCGGCGTACCGTAAAATTGCCGCTGGTGTCTACCGGAATGTTTTCCAGTTGGACGCGTCCCCCAGAGATCGTGGTCGGATTGATGATCTGAGAGGGCCGACTTTCCACGCCGTTGGGCGGGCCGCCGCTGGCGTCGGCGAAAGTGACGTAGTAGTTGTAGTTGCCCGTCAGCGTCGTTGTGTCGAGTGATTGCCCGGCCGACCAAGCGGCGGCGTTGGCGCCGTCTGTGAACGATTGGCCCGCCAGGTTGTTGAGCACTTCGCCCACGTAATGATAGGCGCCTGTGCCGGTCGCATCGGTCCGGTAGATGCGCCGCGCGGTATAGCGGCCGGTCGGATCGACCGGCAGGTTGCTGAGCGCCACTTGATCGTTCCCGCCGGTGACCGTGATAGGACCCAGCGTCGCTGACGGCAAGCTCTCGGTGGGCGTGTCGGATCCAATAGCGCCATCGGCGAAAACGACCTGGTAGCGGTACACTTCACCCGCCGCCAAGCCACCACCACCAGCGCTTTGCCCCAGTGTGGTTCCGGCGCCTGGCACGGCCGACAGGTTGGCCGTGGTGGTGTTTGTCGGCCGCGTGAGGGCCGAGTCTCCCAGCACGCCACTCTCGATGATCTCAGCCGTGGTGGCCAGATCACCGTCTGGAACCAACGTGCCGGAAAGCTCCGCAGTCTCCGTGGCCTGCGCTACCGCAGCGCTGCCCAAGGGGATCACGAGCGGTTTGAGTTCCGTGGTTTGAAGCTGAAAGTTCTCGTCAACGCCGAAGCCCAGCAATCGCTGGCCGGTCGATGTAACCAACTCGTTCTTGCTGTTTAGCTGAAACGATCCATTGCGGGTGTAAAGGTGCTCGCCGCTTGATGCCTCTACAATGAAGAACCCATCGCCTTGAATCGCGATGTCGTTGGCCGCGGCGCTGATTTGAATTGTGCCTTGCGAGAAATTGGGCGTGATCGATGCGACTTTTGTGCCCAGGCCGATCTGCCGTGGATTCGTACCGCCGTTGTTGTCGGTTGGCGCCGAGCCCAGGCTCAACGTGCGCAAGAACTGAGTGGCGAACAACGCCTCGGACGCTTTGAATCCGTTGGTGTTGGCGTTCGCCACATTGTTGCCCACCACGTCGATCGTGGTTTCGGCGGCGCTGAGTCCGGTGATGGCCGTGCTGAATACGGAGGAAAGGCCCATTTCTCGTTCCTTCCAGAAATGTATGCGTTATTGAGCGGGTTGAATCTCGCGGATATTGCTGAGGCTGACGCTCTTGTCGCCGACATGCACGCGGATGGCGCCGTCGGCCACCGTGGCCTTGTCCACCTTGCCAGTCACCTCATTCGAACCGTCGTCCAGTCCTTTGATCTGCTTGCCGATCAAACTGCTGGCGGCCGCGAAGCTTTGCCCCTGCTCCATCGAATCCAGCGTTTTGGAAAGCTTGTCGGTCGAAGAAATCGAACGCAGTTGCCCCAATTGTTCCAGGATCTGCGCATTGTCCATCGGATTGACCGGATCCTGGTTCTGCAACTCGGCGATCATCAAGTCCAAGAAGCTCTTGAGGTCAATGTCTTGAAATGCGTCGGCCTTCTTTCCCTTCGGCAGAATCTTGGCCTGGTTTTGATTGCTGGTTTGTCCGATCGCGGCGGTATTGTCTGTAGCCATCTGATTGTCCTTACGGTGGTTTGGCTTGTCTTACGAACGCGCCGGCGCCGCGGCGCAAGCGCGGTGGCGTCAACCGGGCTAATTCATCCGAAAAACGATGTTCCTGCTCTCTCCGGTCTTAAATCACCACATCCAGCGCGCCATTGGTCTGTTGCCTCCCACGCTCCGGCGCCGCTGGAGACGCAGCACTGTCGCGCGCCAGCGCGGTTTCAAAGCGGCGCTGGCCGGCTGATCCACGCTGGCCATCGTTGGCTTGTTGACCCGCGTCGCGCGCCAGTTCGCCTCCGGACTGATTCATGAGATCAATGTCGAAGCGCTCGATCTTGATGCCTTGTTCGCCAAGGCGCTCGCGCAACTGCGGCAAGTTGTCGGTCAGCACCTGGCGGGCGTGGTCCGTTTCGGCCTCGATCCGCGCCGACAACACGCCATCTTTAACCGTGACATCGAGCTTGAGCGAACCAAGTTCCGCCGGGCTCAACCGCAATCGCAGTTTGCCACCCGTCTCGCCGATCGTTTGAAACGCTCGAGATACTCGACCGATGAAGCGGGCCTGATCGGTCTGCGACAGTCCCGTGGATCGGCCCATCTCGCTGCCGCGCTTCGCGCTGCCGGTGGTTGAGCGGCCAGTTTCGGCGCCGGCGGTGGAGCCACTGGCGACGGTTTGAGTATTCGCAGGTGATTGCGTTGCTGGGCTGGCTGGCCGTTGCGTAGCCTGGACGGACAGCGCAGCGGCATCGCCAGGCTTGCTGACCACCGCGGCCGGCGTCTCCAATCCCGTGGCTGGCGCCGCAGCATTGTCGGGCGGTGGCGCGCTGGCGGTATCGACCGCCTGCACGATCTTCGCCTGCGAGTCCGCGTCTGCGCGCGATTCTCTCCGTTCGGAACGCTCCCGCCGCGTGGACGATCGCGCATCGGCCGACGGCTCGACCGGTATTGACGAGTTCACTTTTTCGGCGATCGCTTCGGCAGTTTTGAGTGAAGCCTCCTCCGAACTCTCCTTGGCATTGGTGTTGCCGGACTTTGCTACTTCGGCCTCGCCTGCCGCTACTGCCGCCGAAGGGTTGCGAACCGGCGCTTCAGCAGGCGTCGTGTGTTGCTCATCCGCGGACTTGCCTGGCGCCTTGTGCATCGGCGACTTCACGGCGGCAGCAACATGCGCGGTTTCCGCGTTGTTGAGGCCTCTTGTCGCGCTGACTGCTTCTGTGGCGTGGACCTGTTCCTCCGACGCGTCTCCATCCTTCGCCGCATCCCGCTCCGCGTGCTGAGCCAGCTCCGCGCGAGGAACAGCACTGACGGTTGCCGCTGCGGAAACAACGGCTTGGACCGAAGTCGCTTCGGGCGACTTCTGCTCGGTGGCCGGTTCGGGATCGGCGTGTGTTCTGGCCGCCTTGTGGGGCCGCTCAGCCTTCGTGTCGCGATCCGTCACTTGCTTCTTGGGGCGCTCCGTCGCGGGGGCCGGATCGTTCCGGCGGCTCTCATCGCGCGCATCTTCGCGTTGTTCGCTTCGCTGCTCGATCAGCTTGGACAGCGGCGATTGTTCCATGTGCCGCAGGTGATCGTCAAACACTGGCGCGCCATCGTCTGCCGACGCGCGCCGCTTGGTGGCCTCAACCGGCGGAATGCTGAAGATCAGACTATCGATATTCATCCGCGCCATTGCATTGGTCCTAAGGTTGGGATGCTGCCTGCGACATCGCGCCGCGCGTCTCATCCACCATGCGAGCGACCGGATCGCCCTGTCCCATTACTTCCAGAATCTCATTCAGTCGCGGCAGATCTTCGGGCGACTTGAACTCAGCCACGATTTTCGCCCGTCTCTCTATCGGCATCGCGGCCAGCATCGCGACCACATTTTCCAACTCGCCCTGCTCCAGCATCAGCAGCAACTGTTGACGCGCCTGTGGCGGCCGCATTCGCTCGAAGGTGAGCCGCACGTTCTCTTCGCCAGCCACGAGCGCGGCGTCGGCCATTTGCGCCAGTTCCGCTTGAAACGCCTGTTGAATGCGGGTCAGTTCGTCACGTCGCGCCGTCACATCGAGCCGCTCGCGGGTGAGAATCGAAACATTCTGTCGCACCACTTCTTCGCGCAGCTCCAATTCGCGAAACTTCACCGAGCGCCGCTCGAGCAACTCTTCATACGAAGGCGTCTCCTTGGCCTCGTCTGGCCGCGCCTTGGGCGCTTGTGCTTCGGTTCCCACCAACACCGCGCGCAGCCGCGCCAACTTGGCTTCGTTCAACGTGCCAGTAGAAAAACCAATTACGACCAATGTGATCGCGGCCAATACCGTGGCAACCGCGAAGTACGAAACGCCCGCCCCCAACTTGGAGATCAGCCCTCCCATGCGGTTCGACCTCCCATGGCAAAGGGCCGTAGCGCGATCTCATCTAGCTGCGCCTGCTCGCGCCGCTCCTCCTCGACCTGATGTCGCGCGGCCTGCGCCTCCTTCATCTTTTCCAGCATCCGCACTTCGCGATCCGCCTCGACCAGCACCAGCCGTCGCCGCTCGATTTCCTCCGCCAGCACTTTCCGCTGGACAATGGCCATCTGCTCTTCCGCTCGCAACAGCAGTTCATAACGTTGCGCGTCGAGCAGTCGATCGACGTTGATCGGTCCCACGGACAGATGGGTGGCGTTCACGCGCAGTTGCCGCAAGTCCCCTTCCAACTCCTGTAGCCGATCCAACAGTGCCGCATCGGCGCGCAGCGCCTGCGCCAACTCGCCGCGCTTTTCATCGCGCCACGATTCGCGCAGTCGCATTAGCGTCGCCAGTCGGAAATGAAACGGCTGCATGGACCTGGATTAACCTCGGCTTGAACTCTGTGCCGTGCTAGCGCGCCGCGTCGCCGCCACCTTGGCGAGCTGAACCAGCATTTGCCGCGCCCCTTCGACGGAACTGGACTCCTCGACCTTTTGCCGCAAGAACTGGTTGATCACATCGTGCATGTCCATGGCCAAGTCGACCGTGGGGTTGCTCCCGCGGCGATACGCGCCGATCGAGATCAAATCCTCATGGTCGCGATACGCCGACAGCAGCTCGCGGATCAACTGCGCGGCCGCCACTTGCTCCGCCGGCACAATGTCGTTCATCAAACGACTTAAGCTGCCCAGGACATCGATCGCCGGATAATGTCCACGGGAGGCAATTTTCCGCGACAGCCAGGTATGTCCATCGAGCAATCCGCGCACGGCGTCGCCAATCGGCTCATTGGGATCGTCGCCCTCCACCAGCACCGAGTAAAAGGCGGTGATGCTGCCGCGCGGGCTGCGGCCTGCGCGCTCCACCAGCTTCGGCAACATGGCAAATACCGACGGCGGAAATCCTCGCGTGGTAGGGGGCTCGCCCGCGGCCAGCCCAATCTCGCGCTGCGCCTGCGCAAAGCGCGTCACCGAGTCCATCATCAACAGGACGTCGCGGCCTTGATCTCGAAAGTACTCGGCGATTGCCGTGGCGGTCGACGCGGCGCGCACGCGCTTCACCGCGGGCTCGTCGCTGGTCGCCACCACTACGACGCTACGCTTCAGGCCTTCTGGGCCGAGGTCGCGTTCGATGAAGTCGTTGACTTCGCGGCCGCGCTCGCCAATGAGACCTACGACGCTCACCTCCGCCGAGGTGTAGCGCGCCATCATGCCAAGCGTCACGCTCTTGCCGACGCCCGAACCCGCGAAGATTCCCATCCGCTGGCCCTTGCCGCAGGTGAGCAGCGCATCCATGCAGCGCACCCCTGTCGAAAGGGGCGTATCGATGCGTGGCCGTGAAATAGGGCTGGGGGGCGCTTGATCCACTAACGCGCGGCCCGCCAGACTGGGCTGCGGCAGTCCATCGATCACCTGTCCTTCGGCATTGACGACCCGGCCTAGCAGTTCGTCGCCCACCGCAATCCAAGGCAGGGTGCGCACCAACCGCACGCGGTTGCCGCGCCGCACTTCCACCAGGTCGCTGTGTGGATAGACGATCGTCGTTTCGTCTCGAAAGCCAATCACCTCGGCGCGCAGCGTCGTGCCCGACTGACGCTCGATCTCAACGACCGCGCCCACCGGGGCCGGAAAGCCCGCCACCGCTGCCGTGGTGCCAACAATCCCCTGCACCTTCCCCGTCAGGGCGGTGGGCATGACACGTCGAATTTGTTCTTGTAGTTCCAACATGACGATTTGTCGGCAGGTGCTAACTCAGCTCTTCCTCAATCCGCGCTAATTGTGCCCCGATTTGTTGATCAATCACTCCAAATCGCGTCTCTACTCGGCAACCGCCCCGGCCGATATCGTCGGCAGCGATCACTTCCGCCGCGCCGGCGCGGCTTAGTTCTCGAATCAACAATTGCGCCTGCTTACCGAGCGCTTGTTGATCCTCGGGGTGCAAATAAATCTTCACATCCGCGCTGCCAGCCGCCAGTTCCAAGGCTTCGCGAACGAGCGCGAGAGTGATTTCTGGTTCTCGTGCCAGCTCTTTGCGAATCACGCGCTCTGCTATCGCCGCAGCGACGTGAATCGCTTGTCGTTCCCAATGCTTGATCCATGCTTGGCGCGCGTGTCCGATTTGCTCCACCACCTGTTTGAGCGCCGGTAACAGCGTGGCCACATGCGTACTCACTTTTTGCTCGGCAGTTTGTTCCATCTGCGCCATCGCCGCGGCGCGACCCTCGCGTTCGGCTCGTTCGCGGATGCCCGCAGCCTGCTGTTCCGCTTCGGCGATGATCTTGCGCGCCTCGCCCTGAACGGTCGCCAGGTAGGCCTGTGCCTTTTCGGTCATGTCGCCGAAATTGAAGGCGACTCCGCCTGCTTGTCTGGCTGGCTCCTTCGATTTGATGATCGAGCTCATGCCGCCCCCTCTACGACCGACCATTGCTCCGCGGCGATCAGGCACACTTCGCGCTGAGCGGCGGCCACATCGCTCATCCGCACCGCCCCCAGTTGTTCGATTGAGCGGCGCAACTTCTTGGCCGCGCGCCCGCCCAGCAGCCGGTAGACCCGTTCCGCAAACATCAGTGTCGCGCCGGCCAGCGCCAGCCGCATCACCTGTGGGTCGCAGTCGGCGATCACCCCGGCCAGTTCAACGTCGGTCCATTCGATCAGTTCGTCGAATTCGACCTCGCGAGGCGCCTCGGAGGGTAGCGGCTCTGCGGGCGCCACCTGTGGCGCGCGTCCCAAACGAGTCGCCAACTCGGCGTCGTGGCGGGCAATGCTCGACAGCAGTTCGTGTTCCGTCAGCGGACCACTGGCATGGAGTATCTGCCGCATGGTCGCCATTCCCGCCGCCTGGCGGCGCTGGCCTTCCAACCGCGACTGTAATCGTGTCTCCAAGCTGCGCTGAACCGCGGCAAGCGCTGTGGGGTGCGCTTCGTCGAGCTCCACCAGCCGTCGTACAACCTCCGCGCGCAAATCCACGCCGAGGTGCATCAACACGTCCGACGCGCGGTGCGACGTCAGGTGCGCCAGCACGAGCGCGATGGTCTGTGGCTGTTCGTGCTCGAGCAACCGAGACAATTCGGCAACATCTGAGTCGTGAAGCAGCGACTCGCCGCCGAAAGCGACCGGACGACTTCGAGAGTCCGCGGCGATCTCTTGGGGTTCATGCGCCAGATTGACGTCGAGCTCCACGCCGCCATCGTCCACCACCGTTCTCGGTCGCTCGCTGCCCAGAAAGTCGTTCAGCACCTGCTGCTGCTCGATCGGGTCCACGTCGTCCAGATATCGCGCCAGCTCGCGCACCTGCGCCGCCTGCGACGGCGGCAGTTGCGCAAGCAAGCTGCTGGCAGTGCGGTCGTCGAGGCTACGAATGAGAATCGCCGCCTTACGCAATGTGGATTCTTTGTGCTCTATCATCGTCATGCGCTAATTCAGGTTGCCGATCCAGCCCTTGAGTATGTTCGCCGCCGCATCGGGATCTTCGCGCACCAGCTCGACCAGATCATCGCGCAACGACGGCCCAGTGCTTGCTCGCCGCCGTAGCCGGCTCTTGGCGCTTGCCGCCTCGCCGGCTTCGACGGGATTTGCCGACATCGGCAGCACCGCCGGGTTTTCTTCATATCCTGCGACTGGCTGCGGCGAGACCTGGCTCGGCACGCCGCGCACCACCGATCGCAGCATGACCAGACTCACGCCAGCCAACGCGAACATGCCCAGCGTGCTCCACGAGTCGCCAAGCCAAGCCAAGGCCTTGGTGGACATTGCTGGTCCGGTGGGTGGCGCTAGCGGAATCGGCGTGAACGGCGCGACCGACACTAGATCCGCGGCGCTGACGTCGGCCTGATGCGGAATCTTGTTGAACACCAGTAGTCGAATCTTTTCTCGTTCCTCCTCCTCGATCTGCACCAGTTCCGCCGTGGTTGGTTCGACCGGCGTCTGGCCCTCGGCGGTCGGATGGCGTTCGCGCCACAAATTGACGAAATAGCTGCTTGGTATCGCCACCGACACCGACACACGCTCGGGAGTCAAGCCGACATGTCGTGACCGAGTGATGTCGGTCGAAGTGACTTTGGACTCCTCGCTGCGGTTACGCGTCTCGCGCGACGAAGTTCCGCGTCCGGCGCCGGCGATTGACGCCCCACGATTGGGCTGCTGCGCTTCGAGCCCCGGCCGGCCGCCCGGCCCGCCACTATCTGTGCTGGTTTCCGTCTCGTCCGAAGTCGTCCTCATCGCCACCGGCTTGGGATCAAACTTTTGGCTTTCCTCTTCGCTATGCTGCATCTTGCTGAGCTCGACGTTGACGCTCACGTTGACGCCGGGCACATACGACAGCAGCGATGCGATGTCGTCCTGAAACTCTTGCTCGTAGGTGCGCTTGAGCGACAGGTAAGGGTGGTCAAAGCCTCCACCGCCTCCACCGCTTTCGCCATCGCCAGAAAATGTCTTCCCATGATGCGCGTCGATGACGCTGACCTGGTCGCGCGAAAGCCCCAAGATGGCGCCGGCTACCAGGCTGCGAATCGCAAAGGCCTGCGCGGCGGTCAGAGGCTGCGAGCCAAGCGTCCGCACATGCACCGCGGCGGTGGCCTGCGGCTCGGACTTGAATCCACGTTTTTCCTTAGTGTCGGTGTAAACATCGGCGCTCTCAATACCGGCCATCTGGCTGATGCTTTTGGCCAGCATCGAGTTGAGAGCTTGCTTGAGAATCGCCTCTTGCTGTTTGCCACTTGAGAATGGGCTTTGACGCTCGACGACGTCGATCAGCCGATCGCCAAACGAGATCGGCAACCGATTAGCGTCGGCTAGCGCCGCCAAGTACGCCGATTGCTGGGCTTTCGGAATCCGAATCAGATTCCCTTCCACTTCAAAGTCGCTCAGTCCGGCTTGTGCCAGCGCGCCGAGGACGGCCGGCATCTCGCCTGGCGAAAAGGGGTGTCCGCCGAGCAAGTAGCTGTCGGGGCCCGTCGTCCGCGATTGAAAGAGATACCCCAAGCTGACGACCACCACGATCAACAGCAGCGCCGCGGTCATCCGCGTGCCAGCCGACATTGAGCGGAACAAGTCGTTAAGCTGGGCCATCGCCCGATTGAGAAAATCCATCCTGAGCAGCTCCCTCTGCGACCGACAAACGGGCGATCATCCATGAACGCCGTGCGCGCCACCGACTAGACGCGGATACTCTTTACCTCTTCATAGGCCTGCATCAACTTATTGCGAACCTGCATCGTCATGCGGAACGCCAGATCCGCCTTCTGCACCGCCGATAGCACCTCGGCCGGGTTGACGTCGCCGCCCGTCATCAAATTTTCCACTGCGGCGTTCGCGTCCTGCTGCATCGCGTTCACCTGGTTGACCGAGTCGACCAACAGATCCTTGAACGATGTCTGCCCGGGCGCGATTGCCTGCTGCGCGGCGTCCAAGGTGAAGCGCGATTGTACGCCCACCTGTTGCCCGATTGCTCCGATGGCTTGATTCATCGCTCAACCTGTCTATGCGAGAATGCGAAACGATTGTTGAAACAGATCTTTCGAGATTTCAATGAGACCAATGTTCGCCTCATACGCCCGCGAAGCTTCGAGCGAATCGACGAACTGGGTGGTGAGATCGATATCTGGATAGGCGACGTAACCGTTTTTGTCGGCGTCGGGATGCGTGGGATCGTACTTGAGCCGCGGCTGGCCCTTCTCGGTCTCGACCGAACTGACCCGCACGCCGGCGGCGCCAGCAGGCCCTCCCAGGCTGGTGTCGGTCTGAAACACCACGTAGCGCGGCTGATAGGCCTCGGGCTGGCCCGCTTCATTGCGCGTGGTAGAAATGTTGGCGATGTTGTTCGAGATTGAGTTCAACCGCACGCGCTGCGCTACCAGTGCGCTGGTGCTCACATTAATCGCCGTAAACATGCTCGGTCCTCCTTGACCGCCGTGACGACGCGTTACACGCGTTCGCTAATTGCCGCCTGCAATAGCCGAAATTGATTCGCCATAATCACCATCGCCAGGTTGTGCTGCAATTGGTTCTTGGTGATCTCGGCGATCTGTTGTTCGAGTCCCACATTCGTCTCGTCGTGATGCACGATACTAGTAAGACTTTGTTTCACCTCACCAAACGGGTCGCCGTATCCCGTTTGAGCCGGAGAAGGGTTCCCCAAGCTCCAGTTGTCGCGAGCGGTGATGGCTTCTTTTAGTTGCGATTGGAACTGCTCGACCGACAGGTCGCGGGTGCGATAACCGGGCACGTCGAAGTTGGCGACGTTGCTCGCCAGAATCGAATGCCGAGTTTGCGCGAAGTTGGCAAACTGCTCCAGGGCCGGAATCGGAGTCTGATTAAACAACGCGTCAAGCATCGCATACCTGCCTAATCTGCCACCGATGCTCCCAGGGCAAATGGCGCGCCGCTCGCGCAGTGCAACGGGATGCCGCCACCCCAAGTGGTGCCGTTTCTAATCGCAAGTCGAACCGTGGTCTCATTCTTTTTTCGCTGTAGTCGCTCGGGCCGAACGTCCGATACTTGCCTGCGATACACCATGCTCTAGGGCGTGACCGGCGATTTCTGCGCGTGCCGACCGGCCAATTCTGCCGATCGCCATCGCGGCGACTAGATCGCTCGGCTGAACGACTTCTCCCGCGGCGCGTATCCGTAGCCTCGCAGTTTGCCCGAAAGTGTGCGTATTCCGATCCCCAGCGCTTCGGCGGTCCGCGCTCGATGCCCGCTGTAGTGGTCCAAGGTCGCTTCGATCAGTGCGCGTTCCATCTCATCCAGCCGCGTGCCGACCGGCAAAGCGCCGTGCGATTCATCGGCCTGCGGCTTGCCATCGATCAGCCAGGGCCGAATGTCGCCGACGCCGATCGAACCGCTAGAGCACAACACGCTGGCTCGGGTGATGATATTCTCTAATTCGCGCACATTGCCAGGCCACTGATAATGCGATAGCAGATCGCGGGCCGCGGCGTCGAGCTGGCAGGGGTCGCGCTGCAGTCGCCCGGCCGCCCGCTCCAAAAAGTGGTGCGCTAGTTCCGCAACATCTTCGAGTCGTTCGCGCAGCGGTGGAACCGCCAGCGGCACCACCGCCAGGCGGTAATACAAATCCTCGCGAAACCGCCCCGCTTTCGCCTCGGCCGGCAAGTCGCGATTGCTGCTGGCCAGCACTCGCACGTCGATCCGCTGCGTCTTGCTCGAACCCACCCGTTCGAAGGTGCGCTCTTGCAGCACGCGTAGCAGCTTGGCTTGTAGCGGCAGACCGATCTCGCTCACCTCATCCAGCAAGATCGTTCCGCCGTCGGCCAGCTCGAAACGCCCGGTGCGCGCCGCGTCGGCGCCAGTGAAGGCTCCCTTCTCGTGCCCAAATAGCTCACTTTCCATCAAATGGTCAGACAGCACGGGGCAGTTCAGGCTGACAAGCGGCGATGCCGCGCGGCGACTTTGCGCGTGAATAGCGCGCGCCACCAATTCTTTGCCCGTTCCGCTTTCGCCAGTGATGAGCACGGTTTCGGTGGTCGGCGCCACCTGGGCGATCCGGTCACGCAAGGCTTGCATCTTACGACTGGATCCTTGCATCATCACGGGCTCGTCGCCTGTGCCGCCGGCGCGCGATGGCGCGGCGGCGTCGATCAACCGGCCATGCGCTAACGCACGGTCGACCAGGTCCTCCAAAGCGTCGACGTTGAACGGTTTTTCAATGTAGTCAAACGCGCCATGGCGCATCGCCTCCACCGCCGTCGACACCGAAGCGTAAGCAGTCACCATGACGATCTGAGCGCCGTGCCGGCGCTTCGTCAGCTCGCGAATGAACTCCAGGCCGCTCATGCCTGGCATTTGCAAGTCGGTAATGATCAGGTCGAAGCTTTCCACCCCTAGCCGAGCCAAGCCCTCGATGGCGCTCGACACTCCTTCGACTCGATGCCCCACATGCGTCAGTATTTCACAAATCGAGCCGCGCGACTGTGGATGGTCGTCCACCACCAGCACGCGCCCGGTCGACGGTCTCTGGCTTTTGTCTGTCACCGACCTGATCACGCGGCGGCCTCCATGATGGTTTGTTGCGGGATGCGCAACGTGAACGCCGCGCCACCGATGGCGCAGTTTTGGATCAATACGTCGCCGCCATGCGCCTCGACGATGCGTTGCACAATGGCCAGTCCCAACCCCGTGCCGGTGCTCTTGGTGCTGAAGAACGGCTCGAACACTCGTGCTTGCAGTTCCGGACTGAGCCCCGGTCCGCTGTCGGCCACCTCCAACTCGTACCAGCCGCGGCCGCGATACGCACTGAAGGTGATCTCGCCACCGGATGGCATGGCGTCTATGGCGTTCAACGTCAGGTTCAATAGGGCCCGACGCAGCATCTCGCGATCGGCCGTGATCCATTCATCGGCCGCTAGCTGTAAATCAACATCGATGCCTTGCGCGCGTAGTTGCGGCGCGAGTTGGGCGACAATTTCCTCGGCCACGCGGCGCGGGTACACGCCGCCCACTTGTGGCTCGCGCTCCGCGGCAAAGTGCAACAAGTCGTTCACGGTGGAATCGAGCGACAATACGCCGCTCTCCACCTTGGTCAACACGTCCAGACTTCCCCCGTCGTCGGACAAGCGCCGCCGCAACAAGCTCAGGTACAGATTCACCGGCACCAGATTATTGCGCACTTCGTGCGCCACATGGGCGGCGATTTGGCCCAGATCGGCCAGTCGATTTTTGCGCGCTAGCTCGCGATTCTTGATTTCCAATTCGTCTGTCAGCCGGCACACCTCGGCGCGGAGCGCATGGTGCGTTTGCTCCAACCGTTCGGTGGCCGTATGCCATGCCGCCAACACGGCGCCAAGATCGGCGCTTGTGTCGAGCGGTTCCTCGGTATAGATGCGCGGCTGCTGCACCATCGTTTTCCTCACTTCCGGCTATGAAGCCAGATCGAGACCCGCTGTTCCAAATTCACTGCAGTCGGCGTAGGCCTGTCGCGCTTCGCTGGCCGACTGCAACATTTGCAGCTTGGCTGCGACTTCGTCTCGGCGCAGCTTCAGGTTCGCCTCGTTTTCCCGTTCTTGATCGAGCACTTCGTCGAACAAGGCTTGCGCTTGACCCAACAGCGCAGCACACCGCTCCCGTTCTCCCGCAGTACGCCAGACGCGGCGATCGGGATCTTGCTGCCGATACGGATCGAATCCACGCTCCACCGCGTGCAATTGTTCAATCAGTCGTTGTTTGCCCGCGAACATGCGCAGCAACTCGGTCAAGTCGCCGGACTCGATCAGCGTGGCCTGCTGCCGACTTAGGTCGCGCAGTTCGACCAGACAGGCGTGTTTGGCCTCGATCAGTTCCGCCAGTTGTTGTGTCGTCGCCAGCATGCTGTCTTGTCGCTCGTGTTACAGCGCTCGTAGCCACGTGAGATAGGTATTCCAGTCGGCGGCGTCCAGCCCAGTTCGTTGTGCGAAGGGAGCGTTGGCCGGCATCCGATCCAGCACAACTCGCGCCAGCGACAGCGCCGTTTGCGCCTCGTCCGGGTCTCCCAATCGTCGGTGACAGATCGCCACCTGCGCATACGCGGCGAGGGCCTCTGGCATGTTGGGATAACGGTTCAACGCCAGCGTGTACGGCTCGAGGGCCTCGGCATAGCGCCCCAGCGCGACCAGCGACGCTCCCCAGTTGAAGATGCTTGTCCGCTGCACCGCGCGCTCCACCTGCTTCAATTCGATGCTCATTTCGCGCTCGCCAAGTCGTTCCACCACCACTTGATAACCACTGGCTGCCAGCTCATAGGCCCGTTGGCGCTTGCGTCCCAACTCGCGGCGCGACTGCTCCACCAACTCGGAATCCAACTGCTTGCCAAAGCGGGCGGCCAACTGCAACTCGCTGTCTGCTAGCAGATATTGCGCCATCCATGCCTGATGGTCGTCCGGATAGCGCTGAATGGCCTCGCTCAGGCGTTCGATGGCCTCTTCGTAACGTCCCGTCAGGTGCAACAGGCTGCCGAGGGCGAACAGCGATTCGCGCCATTCCTTGCTCGCCGGAGTCAGCAAGTCGCCATCCAAATTGGCCAACAGGCTGCGTTCCGCGGCGGCGTAGTCGCCCAGTTCCAGGTGAATGGCGCTGGCCAGCAAATGGGCGCCGTACAGGGCCGGATGTCGAGCATGAAACTCGATGCATTCATCGAGCACCGCCAACGCTTCTTTGAACTTTCCTTCTCCCACCAGCGTCCTGGCCAACAGGACCAGCGCCGGCGGGCGCTCGCGGCGGCCAATTATCTCTAGATAGTCACGCAGCAGCGTCGCCGCCTGATGGTAGTTCTGCGCTTCTAGATAGCACTCCGCCGATTTCAGGCGATCCGCCGGATATTGCCGCGTGGCAAATCGCTGCTTGGCAAGCTGGTCATACAAAACGGCCGCGGCGCGCATTCGGGCTCGCCCCATGCGGCGCTGGGCGATGGCCGCCTCGCCCGAAAGCCGGCCGGCGTCGTCAATCAGCCGTCGTCCCCAGGCCTCCATGGCTTTGGCCTGAAACTCCCAGTTCTCCGCCTGAGTCAGCGGTGGCGTGATTGTTTGAGTCAGTTGAATCGCCAGCGCGAACTGCGAATTCTCGACCAGAGTGGAATACGCGCGATTCAACCGAACGCGAAACTCATCCGCGGAGATCCAACGATCGTCTTCGAGGGGCTGTCGCCGCCGCACTCGCACCGCTTCCGCTAACGATTGCGTGGCGTCTTCATACGCGCGGGCACGTAGCTTCAGGTCGACAATTTCCACCAGCGCGGCCCACCCCTCGGGCAGATCCACGTAGCGTTTGTAGGTTCGCTCGAATTGATCGAGCGCCGCGCGCTCGTCTCCCAGCTCCACCAAGCAGACACCAACCAGGTACATCGCTTGCCCGGTGACCGCTTCGCCGCGCGGCGCAGACGACTGGATTTGTCGCAGTCCTTCGATGGCGGCTTGCAAGTTCGCGTTGGCGGCCTGCAGGCCGGCGGCATCTCCCGCCAAGCCAGCGGCAGCGCGCTGTTCTCGGCCTTGTTGCAGTGTCAGGCGGCACTCGGCCAATAACGCGTCCCAGCGCGTTTCGTCGTTCATCTTCAAAGGCGCCAGCACCTCGCGCGCCTCGTCGAAACGTTCCAGTTTCCCTAACAGTTCCGCATGCAGCAGTTCGTTGCGCAGTCGTTCCGGTCCGCGGGCCGGGTCATTCCGCTTAAGGCTCCGCGAGAGATAGCGTAAGGCCTTGTCGGGATCGGCCTGCGGCGAGCGAGCGTAGGCCAGCGCCAACAGGGGATCAGTTAGAGACTGTTGATTCGGCGCAGCTTCCGCTGCCCTTTCCAGTGGTTCGCGGGCACGCTGGGACTGACCGCCATGCAATAATGATTCGCCCAACAGCAAATACCCTTGCGCCGCACGGCCGGCGGGAAACCCTAGATCGGCCGACTTTTGCAATCGCTGCGCCGCCTTGCGATAGGCTTTCACACGCGGCACTCCCAACATTTGAGCCGCGCGCTGACAGGTAATCTTGCCCAGCGCGAACGCCGCCGCGCTGCGGTCTCTGGAGCGGGCGCCGACCGAGGATTCAATTTGGCGCGCTAGCGCTTCGGCCTCATTGTCGCGCTGTTCATCTAATGCGGCCAACACCCCTTCCCCCGTGGCGCGACCGAGTATTGGGGTTGCTCCACTTGGCGCTAGTAAGTACGTCCCAACCCCGGCGGAAACTACAACCACAAGCGCGGCCACCACGATCCATTTAGCGCGCATCAATCGCGACGCAAGATTCGCGGCGCCAGCCGCGGCGTCCGTCGTAGTCGCCGGTTTGGCCGATTCCTTGGCCATGCATGTCCCCAGTGAACCGGCGCCAACTAGCGCCGATAACTTTCGAGGATTCCAAACTGCCGCCGGCTGCCGAACGTCCCTGTTCGCGCAAGCGCTCCCGCACCGCCGAGCGGCGGCGGATATGTACCGCAAGGCATCCTGAACTGTCAACGCATCCTGTAATCGCTTGGCAGTTGGGGTAATCGCGTCAATTCGGGCGCTTACATAGCGTCGCCATTCTCGCCGGCAGCTTGCATGGAAATGCTGGCGCAAACGCTGCAATGTGTCTCATGTTGACTTCGCCCCAGTCTGTCCTATCTTTGCTCGTTCATTTGGAGAGCAACGGACGGCCGATCTGAGTCGAATCCATCCGCGTTTGGAGCAACTGTAATGAGTAAACGAGCGTTGGTCGCCGATGACTCAAGCACCATGCGCCGGATTCTCATCCACTCGCTACGGGCGGTCGGAGTCGAAAGCGCCACTGAGGCCGCGGATGGCAGCGAAGCCGTTACGCTGTTCAAGCCTGGCGAGTTTGACGTGGTGCTCACCGACTGGAGTATGCCCGGCAAGAGCGGCTTGGAGTTGATTCAGGAGATTCGCGCCATGGACACCGTCGTGCCGATCATCATGGTCACCACTGAGGCCGAAAAAGGCCGCGCGGCGCAAGCCATCCAGGCAGGGCTTTCGGACGTCTTGGTGAAGCCCTTCACCGCCGAAACTCTGCGCCAAAAACTGCACAAACATGGCTTGCGCTCGCCGTAGCGCTGCAGCGAACGGCCGGTCGCCAGGGGCGCCGGCCGTTCGCGTTTAACGAGCGTGTTGGGCCGTGGGCGAATTCGATTTCGGAAGCACCGTCACCTTGCGTCCCTCGCGGCGATAGGTCAGGTCCGCCGGTTCCAGCGTGGCTCTCAAAAGGTCATCAACCGTGGCATCGCGAAGTTCGACATTGATCAACTGCTGTGGGTCGATGCCAGCGGCGCGCGCCGCTTCTTGATCGAACGTGGTCTCCAATTGCAGTCGCTCCGAAAGCTGCTCAATGACCGCGGCCAGTGGCAGCGACTGGAGGGTCAGTCGTTCGATCCGTATCTGCTCAAGGGCGCTAGCCGGCGCGGGTTGCTTCTTGCCAGGCGATCCGACTCCGGCGATTCGTTCATGCTCTTCGAGCGTCGCTGCCACCATGAGATCACGAGCTCGCGTTGCCACATGCGCGCTGGGCGCTAACTGCTTGATACGCGCCACGGATTTCGCCGCCGAAGGGCCCGCTGGATAGCGCCGCTCCAGGCGATGTTCGGCGCCAACCGGGATAATCCGCCCGCGGCGCCCATCGTGGGCCAACACCAGTTCCAAGTCGTACTGGTTCAGAACATAACTGAGCCGGGCAACCAGCGACATCGCGGGCAAGCTGGCCGCTCCCCACAGATCGTGCGGAATCTTCTCGATTCCTGTCAATTCCACACCGGCATCCATTGCCAGTTGAGACACCAACTCGCGCGGCGCGGTGAAGTCTGGCCATTCCAACAGGCGGCGTTCCAACCAGACTTTTTTCTGCGCCGCACTAAGCCGCGCGGCCTGGGCCTCGCCAATCGCAATGATGGTTCGCACTCGCGCGGCGGCCTGAGAGGGCGCCAAATAGACAACTCCGTCGCCAAACGACGCCCGGCCCCCGACTTCGTCGGCAACTGCGACAAACCATTCGCGTAATGGCCTTTCCCCCCCTTGCAGTGTCAGGCGGCGATCGGGATCGATGCGGCGATCAATCAGTACGGCGCAATGTTGTGTTTTGGCAACAGCATCCATGGCGCTTCGCATTCCAACCCCCGCCCATGCCACGCCAATCCCTTGGTCCAGCGCTTGTCGCTGCGCAAGTCCTGACAGCCACTTTGGTTGTCTTGGCTCACCAGCGCAGGCAATTGCGCAGACCAATGCCAAGTAGGCGAAAATGACGCATCTTGGCCACTCGAATAGCCACCGGAGAGGAGTAAAGCCGGCGCGCCAAACGCGCAAGAAACGTGCCGTACAGCGCGCGCCCGCCGCGCAGCTAGTACGAACGGACCAATGCGGTTGGCAAGCGCTCACGTGTTGCGACGAACGTCCGATTTTATTTGGCGAATTCGCAGTGGCCGATTACACTCGACCATTGTATCCCACGGGAGTGCCCCGACGTCTTGCTCGTATCCGGATTCTGCGTCGCGAGGGAACGCGGCAGCCGTTCGGTTTAGGATATCACTCGTGCAAAGTCCCTCGCGTACGGCACTAGTACTCGACTTTTATCAAGCCTACCTGAGCGATCAGGACACGGCGGCCTTCATTCGCAGCGTGTCCGAGCGCTACACCATTGGGTCGCTGGAACGCTTGACTCGGCATGGTCGCCGCGAGGTGCGGCGCGGCGCGTCGCTCGCGATTGGGTTCCTTGCCGATTATTCGTCCAACGCGCCGCTCGGTCGGCTGCTCAACGATCCAGATCGCATTGTCCGCACTATCGCCGAAAATGGCGTTCGCTCCCTGTGGCGTCGAGCTGGCGACGAAGCCAGCCGCCGCCGGCTGGCCAAAATCATTCGTCTGAATTCCACCGCCAAGTATCGCGATGCCGTGAAGTCGGCGAATGAGTTGGTCGACGACTCGCCCGACATCGCCGAGGCCTGGAATCAACGGGCCATCGCCTTTTATAATCTTGGCCGCTTCGCCGAATCGATCCAAGATTGTCATCAGACGCTGGAAATCAACCCCTATCACTTCGACGCCGCCACCGGCATGGGCCAGTGCTATCTGCAGCTCAACGACTCTGTGTCGGCGCTGGAATGCTTCAAACGCGCATTGCGGCTTAATCCGGGTCTCGAAGGCGTCCGCGCCGGCGCCGATTATCTAGAGCGCACCTTGAAGCGCAAGAGCGAGAGCTGAGCGGCCATCGACCAGTTACCGGTCGATGAATTCCTGAAACCACAGCTCTGTTATGATCCAGCGATAGATATTGTTCGACAGGTCCACGCGCCCTCTGGCATGTAGCGCCAGCGTCTGATCCAATCGCTCGGGATCAAAAAGCCCTCGCCGCCGACATACGGCGCTGCGCAGCACCGGATCGACCGTTCGCTCGGGCTGCTCACGAAACCAGCGACCAATCGGCACTACAAATCCCAGTTTTTTGCGCGGCGTCAGCACTTCCGCTGGCACAATCTGGCGCACGGCTTGCTTAAGCACCGCCTTGCCATGCCCATCCCGATACTTGAAGTCGCCGGGCATGCGGCAGCAATATTCGATCAGTCGATAGTCCAAGAACGGCAATCGCGACTCGATTGAATGTGCCATCGAGATCGCATCGCCATAGTGCAGCAAATCCACCAATCGCCCGGCGTGTTGGCGAACCAGTGAGGCGTTCAGCCGGTCGCCGCCCAATGCGACTGATCCGGCCGGCTCATCCTGCGGGCCATCGCGTAGCGGTCCAAGATAAACCTGCTCGTCGCCGCGACTCCGGCGAAACAGGCGGTGGCTCCACTCGGGGCCCAGCGCTCGACCAGCCAGCAGCACCGCGCGCTTGGCGCCCACGCGCCGCAGTTCCCAGCCAATTTCGCGCGCGGCGCCAAATAGATTTCCCCGCAGCGCGCGATCGGTGGCCGCCAGCGCGAAGTTCGTGTCATAACCGGCTAGCAGTTCGTCGGCGCCTTGACCCTCCAGTACAACCGTCACTCGCTCCTTCGCTGCACGCATGATGAACCACAGTGGCAACACGGCGGGCGTGTGAATCGGCGCTTCGAGATGGCGTACGACCTGCCGCAATGTCGCGAGAAAATCGTCGGGTTGCGCGGGAACCAAGTGGGGCCGCATGCCCAAGTGGTTTGCCAGCGCCTCGGCTCGCGGCGCTTCGTCGAACGGCTCGCCCGGAAACGAGGCGGTGAAGGTGTCGAGCAGCGCCGGGTGAATCTTGTGAACCAGGCAGGCAATACTCGACGAATCGACCCCGCCGCTGAGCGTGATGCCCACCGGCACATCGCTGCGCATTCGCAAGCGCAAGGAGTCCTCAAGTTGCTCGCTCAGGCCCTCGGCGGCGTCCTCAAACGACAGCGAATCGTCACGGTCTGTTGGATAGTTCCAGTACCGCTCCGTACGAACGCCTGCTCTTGAAACAATCAGGTGATGCGCCGGCAACAAGCGCCGAATGCCTTCAAAGCAAGTCGCCTCTAATCGCGCCCCGACGCTTGCGCGCAGCAAGCGGGAGAGCGAATCGTAGTTTGGCCGCGCCAGATGCGGAGCAATGGCCAACAGGGCCTTGGCCTCGGATGCGATCAGCACGCGTCCTTGATCGACGGCATAAACGAACGGCTTGACGCCAAATCGGTCGCGCGAGCAAAAAAGCAAATCTTGCCGCCGATCGTAGATAGCGAAGGCCCACATTCCGTTGAACCGCTGCACTGCAGCCGGCCCCCACTCCTGATAGGCGCGTAGCAGCACTTCGGTGTCCGAACTGGTGCGAAACGAGTGCCCCGCGGATTCAAGTTCCGCGCGCAACTCGATGTAGTTGAATATCTCGCCGTTGTAGCTGATGACGTAGTCGCCATTGTCCAGCTCAAACGGCTGATTGCTCTCCGGTCGCAGATCCAAGATCGAGAGGCGCACATGCCCTAGCCCGACGTGCGGCGCGCAGCAGACCGTTCCGCGCGCGTCTGGCCCGCGATGCGGCATCGTGGCGATCATGCGCTGCAGATCATCGCGCGAAGCGGCCCGCGAGGGATCGAGCGCAAAGATGCCGGCAATTCCGCACATGAGGACTGAGAAACTCGGTCGAGGCGCCGCCAACTGGGCGTGCGGCTGAAGCGCTCCATCTTGGCCGCCTTGCTCGCCGAGCGGAACCCCTACGGCGACTTGGGAGGCAGAATATCGAGGCCGGCCACTCCCAGATCGAGGCGGAACAGCGCGCCGGCGCCTTTTTCGTTGGCCAAGGCGCCTGTCACAAACAACTGATCCCGCCGGGGGCCGCCAAACGCCACGTTGCTGGTTGTTAGTGTTCCCCCTTCGTAGCGGCGCAGCAGTTTTCCAGCGGGCGACAACACTTGCACCTGATGCATGCCGTAATGCGCGACATAGAGATTTCCCTCCGCATCGAGGCACATGCCGTCTGGCTGGTTGTCGATCTGCCCGAGTGCCGGGTCCTTTACCGGCAGGTCTGCCAGCACCTTCTGCTCGCCCAATTGCCCAGGCGACGTCACTTCGTAAACGAGCACGCGGTTGCGTTTGCTCTCGCCTACGAAAAGACGCTTTCCATCAGCGCTCAGCGCGATGCCGTTGGGGAATGCCAACTGGCCGGCGACCAGCGTCGTCTTGCCGACCCGATCCACGTAATGCACTGTCCCAATCGCCTGGTTCTCATCCGAGCCACCGGGATCAGTAAAGTAGAACCCGCCGTTGGGAGTATCGAGCGTCAAGTCATTCGGTCCGCGCAGTGGATTTCCGTCGCATTCCGAAGAGGCCGGCGGCAGCAGCTTTCCTTCGGGGCTCAAATGCAGGACCGCATGTTGGCTGGCGTCGCAAACCAAGTGCGATCCATCGGCCAGGATTTTATGCCCATTCGGCGCGCCCGTGACGGCAAAAACCTCGGCGGCGCCGTCCAGCGTGAAGCGCCAAATCGACTTGTCCTCCGAGAGATAACCGCGCCCTTCATGGTCGAAGACAACCCCTTCTGTGTAATGTGGCACGTCGAGCAATTTGACCGGACGCACGGCGTCGTTCTGCGGCAACTCGGCGCCGTGGATCAATCCGCAGCAAAGCACAGCCGGCATCAGCGCCCATTTGAACATTGGGAATCCTCAATCTTGAAAGTACGCAACGCCCTATACAGCAGCACGAAGTAGCCTACTCCCCCCGTCTTACCTCCGCAAACTGGCCGACGGCGCTGACCGCCCAGCTTGCCGAGTGATTCTTGCCACTGCCGCGAGCGGTCGACCCTACCCAAAACGGCCGCAATGCTCGCTGTTTCTGGGCCGCTTCTCGGCATATCCAGGAACAATCGATACAACCGCATCTGGCCGCCGGCTGAGAATCTTGGGCGCCTGCGCCAAAGTTTCCTTGCCCCGATCCTTTGGGCCCAATTAAGATCGGTATGGACAGGGGATTGGACCGTCGCGGAACGACTGGATGAATAGGCATCGCTTGCTGGTCTCGTACCGATTGTTCATCACGCTGACCCTGTTGGCATTCGGCGTCGGCAGTCAGGCCGCGCCACTGACCATCGGCGGGAACAACATCGGTTCGATCCAAATCACTGGCCCGATTGCGGTCAACAGTGAATACAGTGGGGGCGTCAATTTTTGGGCCCATTGGCAACTTGATGGAGGCCAGAACCAGGTCGCCGAATCCGACTTGCGATGGCTGCAACTAGCGCAGTTCTCCAAGCCGGTTAACGGCTTTCCGAATCGGCCTTTTATTGATCCCAGGTCGAATCAGTCGTTGGGTGATGCAACCGCCGACGCGCTCCCCTGGTACGACATTAGCGGCGACACCAAAGCCGGACTCGCGGTAACAGGTGGAGGCGACGACGCCTGGTTAGGGGACGGCCCCTACGCTCAATGGGAATTCGCCCCACTTACCTTCTCGGTCAGCACACTGGTGGTGTCGATCGTCGATGAGGCGGCAAAGCAAGCGCGCATTCTTGGCGGAGTGGCCTGGGGGTACTCCGTCAGCAACATCGGCGGCAATCATGTGACCTTGATCAATCCAACCGATCTGGCCAACACCCAGGCCGTGCGCGACGCATTCAACACGCAGTTGGCGCTCGATTTTCCTGGATGGTCGTTAGTTGTCCCCGAGCCGAGCAACTGGGCGCTTCTGCTTTGCGCCCTCGCCCCGCTCGCCATTGCCGGGGCGCGCCGACAGCGTCCATAGCCGCGCGGGTATAGCGCACAAATGCGCGTCAGCGCGGATCGCTGTTCAAACTTCCCGCTGACGATCAAATCCCAGCGTGCTGGTTAAGCGCGGCGCGAGTCGCGATCTCCCCTGCGCAGTCATTTGGCAATCGCTGGCCGTCGCGCCTTCTACTGGTTGTCGCCTTTGTCGGCTCCATGTTGACGGCGGACCTGGCTGAGCATCTTGCGAATATCGAGTGCCCCGCCGATCGCGACCGCGATGGTCAGGCAGGTGAACATCGAAAGCGTGGCGACCAGCACGGCAATCCACAAAACCATCCAGGCGTTCATCGTGTGCCTCCGTTGTTGAGCGCCGGATTGCCCGGAGCGCGGCGATCTGGCCAGACCAGTGAACCAACGATCAATAGCGAGAGCGCCAGCGCGGTTGTGCCGAGAATGATTTGTGGCTCGCTGAGCCACGACAGACCGATCGCGCTGCGCAAATCGCCGAGGGCCAGAATCGCCAATGATCCGGTTCCCAGCGCCAGATAGGCGCCGGCACAACTGGCCCTTGGCCAGTACAACCCTCCCAGCAAGAGCGCGATGGCGCCGGTGAAATAGACCGCCGATGTTACGGCCAGATAATCCCACAAATGCTGGGACAACGGATACCATAAGCTCCAGATCAACAGGAACGCGCCGATGATCAACATGAAGATGCGCGTCAGGCGCATGCGGGCGCGGTCGGATAGTTTGTCGTCCATCAGCGGGTTAACCACATCTTCGACGAGCACCGACGACCAGCACAAAAGGTAGCTGCTGTCGGTCGACATTTGGGCGGCGATCATGCCGGCCAGGATCATGCCGATCGCGCCAATGGGCAACAATTGGCTGAGGAACAGCGGCATCGCTTGCAGCGTGAGATCGACGTGCGCCGGATCGTCGAGCAACTTGCCGTCTGGACCAAAGAACAGGTCATGCGCGCGCGAGTCGCTCCACATATAGGTCATGGCGCAGACGCCGAGGAATTGCGGAATGATCCAGCGCGTCATAAACCCGATCGACGACCAAGTGTACATTTGGCGGACGACGGTTGTGTCGCGAGCCGATAGAACCCGCATCAGCGCGGTGGGCCAGACCGCAGTGCTGACCAGTCCCACAATCAGCGCGTTTTGCGCGATTTCGCCCCAGCCAAAACCCTGGATCGGATCGAAGCCGCCGTCGCCGTGAACGTGACGCACAGTGTCGATCATGTTCGACCAACCCACGTGCGTCAGGGCAAAGATACACGCCAGCGACATCCCCACGGCCAAGACGACGAACTGGATGTAGTCGGTGATTACCACCGCCAGCATGCCGCCGAGCACCGTATACAACAGCACAAGCAGCAGAAGGATGGTCATCACGATCTTGATCGTGATGGGATCGGACAGCCCAGTCAGACTGGTGAGAAACAGCGCGCCGGCGCGGAGAAACATGCCCATGTTCAGGATGCCGGTTACAGCAAGGACCACGCCGCCAAAGATGCGAACGCCTTTGCTGAATCGCTGCTCGTAGAACTGTGGAATTGTCATCACGCCCATGCGCCGCAGCGGAACGACGAACAGACCGGTTAATCCGACAAGCAGGCAGATCACCCCGCCCAGCAGACCGATGTAGAACGCCGCGAACCCACCGACAAAGCCTTTTTGGGCCGCGTACATTACGGTGACCAGCCCAATTTCCGATCCGAGCATGGTAGCGATGCTCAAGAACGAGTTGAGCGAGCGCCCGGCCACAACGTAGTCGCTCATGTCGGAGACATATCGTTTGACATACACCCCGGCGCCGACGCAGGCCACCAGATACGCGCCGACAATCGCCCAGTCCCAGGGGGTGAAGTTAGTGCCGAAATCGCGCGCGAGATTCATCAGGACCAAATCGCTTTCAGCGTGACGAACTCAGGGAGACGCATAGCGAGTTTTGAGATGCTCGCAACTCACCACTTTCTCCACTAGATCGAGCGGGAGATAAAAATACTGGTTGGCGGCCTCGAAGCCAATGTGCGAGTCTTGTTTAGTCAGGTCATACAGTTGCCGCGCCAGCGCGATTTCGGAGTCCAGCGCGTCGATCAGTTGCGTTCTCAGCCCTCCCTTGTCGCCGGCGGCCAATTCGTCGCGGGCCATGATAAAGCGCACCTGATTGGCCACGCTGGCCCAGTAGGTGTAGGCGGCGCGCGCGTACCCCAGCTCGGCCTGCGCGGTCGGCAGATTGGCGGCGTCGACCAGCTTGACCGCTTGCTCGAAGTGCTCCACTCCGGTCGCCCAACCCGCGGCTATCTTCTCAAACTGATTGGCCAGAACATTGGCCGGGTAGGGGCCGCGCCACGCCGCCAAGTCGTCGTATGGATAACAAGTCATGGTGGCCGCGTAGCCGGTGGGCGAGCGGTAGAGCAAATTCGCTGGCCCAATCTGCTGTGGCGCGGAGTACAGTCCCAAACCGTACGGAAACTCGCGGAAGGCGTCGCTGAAAGCTTTCCAAGCCTGACGCACGTGCGGCGCCGCCTGGCTGCCATACCGCTCGGCGGCCAGCGTATTCAACACCTGTACTTTGTCGGCGGCCTTTTGTCCCATGATCCGCTGGGCAACCAGCAAATTTGGCGACGGATAACCGCCCAGCGACCAGCTCAGCATTAGGCCGTCCATGTCGAGCTTGGCCAGGTTCTCGCAATGTTCGGCGACCAAGTCCATGACCGGAAGGTATGGCAAAGTCGATAGCTCCCAGGTGGCGTTGAAAGACACTCGGGCGGCGGTTTTCAGACCGCGCTGTTTCGCCAATTGCCAATGCCGCTTGGCGCGTGGTCCGGGACCGACGACGGAAATGGAGTATTCGCCGACGGCGCCCTTCACCCCGCCACGCTCAAAAGGTTGCGCCCACTCACTGACCGACTGCAGCCAGACGTTATCAGGAAGCAAGGCAATGATCTCAGAGGCATCGCCGTGGCCGGCCCAGCCCCAGTCCCAACAGATCACTTTGGCCTGGGGGTTCCCGCGATGCACACCGGTCTCGATCGTGGCGTTGACCTCAGCGATGATCTCGGCGTTCGTCCGACTCTTGCAATGCGGACACTCGGCCTGACGATTGTGCGAGGCGCAACTCGTTAGGTTTTCGGACGCGGTGATCGTGAACACGCCCCCCAAGTCTGGGACTTTTGTGAAAACGTGCGCCAACGAATCGCTCATCCATTTTCTGACTCGCGGGTTGGAGGTGCACATGGCGGTAAAGTCCTGCCCCAGCCAGCCGCGCACGCCGGCCATCTCTGGGCGGTTGGCGAAGAATGCTTGAGGTTGGGCGCGCGGCTCGTTCATGTAGAGATAGACGCGGATTCCGTAACGTTTGGCGCGCGCGACCATCTTGCGCAAGTTTTCCAGCCGCTGCTCGTGGCCTTCGCCAAACTCTGGGAAATCAGGTCCGCCCGGCGCTAGCTGCCTTAGCACGACGTGCATCCATACGCCATTGACGCCCACATCGGACAACTTTTCCAGCAATCCGTCGGGGTACGGATCAACGGTGGTGTCGATCAACGGGTCGCCGAAGGCGCCAAAGTAAGAATAGATGTAGCGCAAACCATCCTCGGCCGGAGGCTCGCTGGCTGGTGGACGCCGCGCAGCGCTGAGCTGCTCGACGAATGCAAACCGATCCTCGCCTGGCGTCGTCAGGGCATTGCCAAAACGCCGCGTAACGACGGCTTTGATCTGCGCAGCGCGCTCTCTGGCCGATTCGTCTGGCGGTTGATAGCGAAGTGGCTCGCAGCGCGGCTTGCTGCCGCCGAGCTTGATGAAGAGTCCATCGTCCTCGCGCAGGTTGAAGTTGAATTCCTCGGGCGACATGTCGATGAGGGCGAGTATCTGTTCGATCGGCAAGATGTGCCAGTTTCGCCGGACGATCGTGATATAGGCTTGGCGCTGGTACCGGTCCGCCACTGGTCGGTTGGGTGGCAGCCCCAGCGACGTTGCGATCTGCGTGATTTCGTCTTCGGTCGCACCGACCACCAGCGCGAGCTTCGGCGTGGGAACCAAGTTCCAGTTCCGCCATACGTAAGCGTGCAGTCGATCGGGGAAGTGTTCGAACATGACCGCCGGCGCGGGGGGGCCATCTGGGATCGCGGCCTCTGCTCCACCGACGCGACCGACACCGACCAATAGCAGGAATGCAAACAGACCGAAGATTGATTGCTGATACATCAATTGCTCACTTTTAGTCACTTGGCTCGTCCGTGGTGCTCTCTAAAATCTCGATCCAATCCAGCACTTGCAGCGCATCGTCATAGGTTGCGCCGGCGGGCACAGGCTCCAATCCGCGGACCACACGGCAGAACGCGCGTAGTTCTTCGGCCAGCATGCCGGTGGGTTGGCCGTCGCCGGCGCGAATCTCCAGCGTCATTGGCCAGGCGGCGCTTTCGTGCCAGAGTTGGATCGGTCGCGGGTTGGGTTCGACCCGCGCCATCCAATTGTCGCCAAATACTTCCAGTCGATCGAATCCGTCGTTCGCCATGCCTGGCGGAGTCAGATACGACGCGGCGAAACTAGCCAATGTTTGATCTTCCCAGGCCAGTTGCGCGTTGACCAAATCAATGCCGCGCGGCGAACGGCCCAATTGGCAGGAAAAGTAATCTGGCTCGGCCGAACCCAAGAGTGCTACCGCCACATACAAGTCGTGTACCATCAACAGGCGCAGCGGAGACTCGTCCGGGTAAGAGTCGAGCGTCGTAGCAGGGCGGTGGCGGACGCTGTTGAAAAATCGGATTGGGCCGCGCTGGCTGGCCTCCACGCGTAGTTGAGCCAATTCGCTGTTGAACAGCAGGATATGGCCCATCATCAGGTTCGACGAGTCTCGGCGGACCAATGGACGCAGCGTTTTGGCTTCGGCAAGCGAGGTGGCGACGGGTTTCTCCAGCAGCACTGGTTTGCCCGCGTTGAGAATTGCTTTGGTGACCGCAATATGCGATGCAGTGCTCGACGCCACCACCCAGGCTTCGGCTTCGCTTTCGGTCAGCGCGGCGTTCAGGTCGGTCCAGCCGGGCGCCGAATTAACGAGCGCGAGTCGATCTGGCCGTCGATCCACCACGGCGACCAATTGCGACTCGGCCAGTCCCATCAGAGTCTTGGCGTGCAGTAGTCCAAAGCCGCCGACGCCGACAACCCCTAGTTTCACTGGCTGAAAGCTCATGCGAACTACTCGATCTCCGGCGACTGAGAGTTGCATCAACTGCAATGCTCTGGCGACTGTAAATATGCCGTGTGCCGCAACAAAACAAAAGCAGCAATGAGTTGCGAAATGATGATGCCGCGCTCGCAGACCAAATTCAATTTGGTGCGCGGCGGCGCGATTATTGTCCGGCGCATGGCCGACCGGACAAAGGGGGGGTATGGCCTTGATAATCAAGACTCAACTTGGTCAGTTGCTGGTTTAGCTCCCACCGATTCTCACCGCAAGCGGCCTGGTCCGGACCGCATCCACCCGCCAGTACCTGGATCGAGCACGGGCCCGGATTGCCCGCCGATTCCAAAACCTAGTATCGATACGGCAGAAAATCTTGATGAACAGCGTAGACGAAAAGCTGCAACCAATTTTGGCGTCCGTCATTCGCCGCAATGCGGGGGAGGCCGAGTTTCACCAGGCGGTACACGATGTTCTGGAAAGTCTTGGCCGCGTTGTCGCCAAGCACCCGCATTTTCTCGATCAGGCGCTGTTCGAGCGGCTTTGCGAACCCGAGCGGCAGATCATCTTCCGTATTCCGTGGGTAGACGATGCAGGACAGGTGCAGATCAACCGGGGCTTTCGAGTGCAATTCAATTCGGCGCTTGGCCCGTACAAGGGCGGGATGCGATTTCATCCGTCGGTGAATGTGGGCATTATCAAGTTCTTAGGGTTTGAGCAGACATTCAAAAACGCGCTGACCGGTCTGCCGATCGGCGGCGGCAAAGGAGGATCGGACTTCGACCCCAAGGGCAAGTCGGAGGCAGAGGTCATGCGGTTCTGCCAATCGCTAATGACCGAATTGCATCGCCATTTGGGCGAATACATCGACGTGCCCGCCGGCGACATTGGTGTGGGGGGACGCGAAATCGGCTACCTGTTCGGACAGTTCAAACGCCTGACCAATCGCTATGAGGCGGGCGTCCTCACTGGCAAAGCGCTGGCCCATGGCGGATCGCGCGCGCGGATCGAGGCCACTGGATATGGGAACACCTATTTCGTCCAAGCCATGCTCGAAACGAAAGGCGCGGGCTTTGATGGCCGCCGGGTCGCCGTTTCTGGTTCCGGCAATGTGGCCATCTATACCATTGAGAAAGTCGAGTCTTTCGGGGGCAAGGTTGTCGCCTGTTCGGATTCCAGCGGATATGTGGTGGACGAAGGCGGCATCGACCTCGACTTGTTAAAAGAAATCAAGGACGTGCGCCGCGAACGCATCTCGGAGTATGCCCGTCGCAAGGGGGCGGGGACGCATTTCATTCCGTGCGACAAGGGATCGGTGTGGGATGTGCCTTGCCACGTCGCCATGCCTTCGGCCACGCAGAACGAACTGTCGGGCAAGGACGCTCGCGCGCTAGTCCGCAATGGCGTAATCGCGGTAGGGGAGGGGGCAAACATGCCGTCGACGCCGGAAGCGGTCAAGGTGTTCAAAGATGCCGGCGTGTTATTCGGACCCGGTAAGGCGGCGAACGCGGGCGGAGTGGCGACTTCGGCGCTGGAGATGCAGCAGAACGCCAGTCGCGACAGTTGGACGTTTGAGCAGACCGAGTCGCGGTTGGCGACGATCATGCGCAACATCCACGACACCTGTGCTGCCACAGCGGACGAATATGGCGCGCCGGGCGACTACGTGCTGGGCGCGAACATCGCCGGCTTCGTTCGTGTGGCCGAAGCCATGCAGATACTCGGCGTCATTTGATTGGCGGCGGCAGTGGCAGGTCAGGCAGGCGCCATAAGCCGCGTTTGGGAAGCCGCGCTCATAGTTAGTCGGCGAGGAAATTGGTGGTCCGGCGCGCGGGGCCGTCTGCATGATGCGCTACTGTGCATCGCCGACGGTTAAGTTGTCGCCGTGAACCAGGGTTGGCCGGCCAACGGGCGCTCGAACACGCCGCATCCCGTCGCTCACTTCGTAGTTGGCGTCGTCGACGGAGATATCCAGGACATGACCGCGCAGCCTTAGATCCTGGAGCTTCAACTGACCCGCGAACGAAGGTGGACGTGGGTCGATGCGAACGTCGCCATTGAACTCAGCCCGGACGCCGAACATGCCAAAGATCAGACACTGCGCCGCCGCGGCGCTATCGATGGTGCATTGCAAGGGTGTGTCACGCCGGTATTGAATTTCATTGGCTGCGAAAGAGTCGCCCCAGTATGGGACGCGCTCGCCCCACCACAGAATGCGTCGCAGGATGTTTTCTGACGCGCTGGGGTGGCCTGCCTTATAGAGGCGTTCGGCAATTTGTGGTGGAAAGGCCGTGAAGCAGCCTCCCCCGCCGTTATCGTAATCGACTGGATCGTAGGCCGCGTCCGTCTTCGCCATGCTTTCCAAGCCAAATTCCGCCATAAACTCCCGCGGATTGTTGAGATGGTCGAGCAGGGCGGTCTCTTGCTGAGCGTCGAGGACATTGCTGGCAAAGAGCTTGAAGATCTGGACTGTAAAGCGGGAATCTTTTTGTCCTTTGTCGTTCTGAAAGTCGAACCAGCCCGCGCGTTCGTTCCAGAGTTGTCGCTTGAGCACGCGCTTCAGGTCTTCCGCTCGTTGACGAAGGTGCGGTTGCGGCCTGCCTGCCAGTTCCGCCAACTCCGCGGCCCGCAGAAAGGTGTCGTAGCGCCTCCCGTTCAAATCGGGCATGATGTGGTTGTACGGGATGCCGCGGCGCAGTTCGAGGTGACTGTTTGACGGCCCATAGTCGATAAGGCTCACTGGCTTATCGCGATCATCGCCAAACATGGCGTTGGAGATCGCATGCTCCAGAATTGTCTCTCCGTCGACGACCTCTTTGAGGAACTCGGTGTCGCCTGTGTGTTTCACGTAGTAGTAAATCAGGCCGACTATCTTCTCTTGATTGACGGGATACCAGGGTCCGAACGCCTTGCCCGTCACCGGCTCGAACGCGAAATGCTTGGTAATGTCGATGTTAAGGAATTGCTTGATGTGGCTCCGGGACGCGGCGGCGTCAAAAAGCGGAAAGATTTCCCAATTGCCGCCGAAATCCCATAGATAGTTGCCGACGCACCCGCCATTGACGCCGCCCGTGCTGTAGTAGGGTTGCAGCACGAATTCGGGGACATCCCAGCGATTCATTACGAACGGTATTAGCGAGCGATAGTAGAATTGGTCCAAGGCCGCGTTGTCCGATGCAAACCGTGGCAGCTTTTCGAATAGGTGCTCCGTTCGCTGGCGATATGCCAGTTGAGCATCGGCCATCGCCTGATCCGGGGCATCTGCGATTTTCTTGCACGCCGCCCGAGCCTCATCCTTGGGGCCAATCGCAAACGCAACCCGCAATTTCGCACTGTCGGACGGCGGCAGCATGATCGACGCGCGCCCGCTGGGAGAGGAATCTCGCCATTCCACATCGCTGTTTGCGCGCAGGACAATTGCCAGTTCGTTTTGCTCCAGGCAAAGCGAACCGTCGTTAATTTGTCGCTGTGTGGGCGTCTTGCTCTGCGGGGTGCTGAACGACCATCCAGTTCCACCGTTGGCGTCCACGGGGTCGGCGATATCCAGTTTGGCTTCGGCGATGATCGCCACCGGTATCGTGCGTGGTTTCCCGCTGGTGTTGGTAAAGCTGACTTCCAACAATCCGGCGCGAGCGTCGGCGGTCAACAGCGTCGCGCTGGCGATGTCGATCTCCTCGATCGTTCCACTTCGCTCCACCTGGAATGGGCGCCATGCGTAACGCTTGGTTTCAACCGGTTTGCCAAAGGCAGTGATCTCCAATTGAAAATCGGAACTGACATAGGGGGGCGCCCAGAGTCCACTGACTCGCGCTGCACGGCGATACGGAATGCCTGCGGCGACTTTGCCGTTGACGATGCCGAAATGCTCTTCGTGAAGGATGTTTTGCGTGCCTTCAAACAAGAATGGATCGGCGTGGTCTACTTGTTCTCCGGCGATCGCCGTGGGACGAGCAGCCACAATGAATGTCATCAGTGCCGCGAGCATCCAAGGCGCGACTCGACGGATCATAATTGTCTCCAATAAATGCGCGGCCGACTTCGGCTAGCCGGTTGAGTGACACGTATGCTATCGGCGTTAGAACGGGGTGTCCAAGCAGCGAGGATGAGGTATCGCCCATTGTGATTGCGGGCGCTATTCATCTGCGTGGAGCCGCTCGCAGGCCTTGAGCATCGCGGCGAGAGGTTCTGGATCGGCCAGGCGATGGTCGCGGCCAATTTCGATGAGGGCCGAAGCTAGCAAATGGCTCGCGCGCATCAGTTCCGCGCTATCGGCGAACGGCACCACATCGTCGGCGCGACTGTGGATGATAATCGTTTGTGGCTTGACGGCGCGAGCGTCTCCCCAGTTTCGCCAGGCAGGGCACAACAGCACGAGCGGCGTGTTGCCGGAGCGGATATTCATCGCCACCGCGCCGCCGCGAGAAGACCCCACGATCACGTCGGGACGATGTCGGTCGTACTCGGCCTGTGCCGTGCGTATCGCGACTTCGAAATTGCTGTCGGAGAGCGGCGGATTGATGACTTCATGCCCATGCTCGATGAGATAACTGGGCTTCAGTCCACCGGGTCGAGAACCCCAGCCGTGCAGAAAGAGGATTTTCATCGGTGTTCACTGGGGGGAGATTACTCGGCCTCGGCCCAGATGCGAGCATCGCCGTCGTCGTCGACTTCGACATGGATCAGGTTAGGTCGGCAGCAGATGGGGCAGTCTTCGACATAGGACTGGCTGGTGCCAGCGGTGAGATCGAGTGGAACAACGATCTCCTCGCCGCAGGCGTCGCAGATGTAGCTGGCTTCTTGGCGCATCGGATCGATTCCTGAGTTGGGCGTGATTGTCGCCGCTGCCAAGATTCTAATGGATACACGGGCATGCTAGCTCACGATTGAGGCAAACTATGAGACGAGTGTTCCACTGGGCAACTTTTTGGTGGGTGGCGACGTTTGGCTTTCTTCCGTCGAATGCGACGGCCCATGAGAATCAATCGTTCGTGACGGTCGCACCTGACAAACTAGGATTCGTGGTGGCGGCTTCCGGTAAGCCGTTCGTGCCGTGGGGATTCAACTACGATCACGATGAAGCGGGACGGCTGATCGAGGACTATTGGCACGATGAATGGCCCAAGGTTGAGCAAGATTTTCGAGAGATGAAGGAGCTTGGCGCCAATGTGGCGCGGATTCATTTGCAGCTTGGCCGGTTTATGTCGTCCGCCGATCAGCCAGACGAGCGCAATCTGCGGCAGTTGGCGAGGTTGCTGCGACTCGCGGAAAAAATTGACATCTATCTCGATCTGACTGGACTTGGTTGCTATCACAAACAAGATGCGCCGCCGTGGTACGACGCGCTCGGCGAGGCGGCGCGATGGCGCGTGCAGGCCTTATTCTGGCAGGCCGTGGCCGGCGTCTGCGCCGATCGTCCTGCCGTGTTTTGCTATGACTTGATGAACGAGCCAGTCGTTCCGGGTGGAGATGGCAAACGCGATGACTGGCTTGGTGGCGCCTTTGGCGATAAGCACTTTGTGCAATTCATCGCCTTGGAAACGCGAGGCCGAGAGCGTCCGCAGATCGCGCGCGAATGGATCGAGACGCTCGTCAAGGCGATTCGTCAGCATGACCGACGGCATTTGGTGACCGTGGGGTTGGTGCCGTGGAGTCTTGATCGACCCGGGCTGAGTTCAGGCTTTGTGCCAGAGAAGATCGCCGAGCCGCTCGACTTTTTGGCGGTACACATTTATCCGGAGGCCGGGAAGGTCGAAGAGGCATTGAAGACGCTGCGCGGCTTTGGCGTGGGCAAGCCGGTGGTGATCGAAGAGATGTTTCCGCTCAAGTGCCGGCCTGCGGAATTGCGGCAGTTTGTGCTGGATTGCGAAGGCCGGGTGGCGGGCTGGATCGGATTCTATTGGGGCAAAACGCCGGAGGAGTGTCGCAAGTCTGGGACGATTGGCGACGCGATGTGCGCCGACTGGCTGGACTTGTTTGTGGAGCTGGCGCGCGGCCGCCAGTGAATACTTCCAGTGATTGCTGTGAGGAACGCAAATTTGCGTGCAACGGCGGCCGCAATGGATATGCTGATGGTGGTTTTCGCAGACTGGCACGGGCACTGAAAGCGAGATTGGCCATGAAGACGCTGCGTGGGAAAAAGGTGTTGATCACCGGCGCCGCCCAAGGCATTGGCAAGCAAACGGCGCTGCGGTTTGCCCAAGAAGGCGCCGCGCTGATCCTGGTCGACCTCAGACCGGAGCAATTGCCGCAGGCCGTGGCCGATGTGAAGTCGGCCGGCGCGGCGGACGCCTGGTCGTATCAATTGGATGTCACCGACTTTGATGCGATCCCCGAGCTTCGGTCGCGGATTTTTGAAGCGCACGGCGCCATCGACGTACTAGTGAATAATGCGGGCACAGCGTACGGCGGCTTGTTCTTGGACGTGCCGCTTAAGAAGCACCTGATGACCTATCAGGTGAACACGCTGGGACTGGTGGCGATGACCTACGCGTTTCTGCCCGACATGGTTTCGCGGCCGGAGGCGCATTTGGTGAACATTGCCAGCGCCGCCGGTCTGATTGGGCTACCGTATGGATCGACCTACGCCTCGAGCAAATGGTCGGTGATCGGATTCTCTGAATCACTGCGCCTGGAACTTAAAGGGCAGGGGAAGGGCCATGTCGGCGTGACGAGCATCTGCCCAAGCGTCGTCAATACGGCGCTATTCGCGGGCACAAAGCCGGCCAAGACAACGCGGCGGCTGGAGCCGGAGGAAATCGCCGATCGCATTGTGCGGGCTGTGCTTGCCAACAAGGCATTTGTGATGGCGCCGTCGCTGGTGCGGCTGACGGTGTTTTTGCGTGGTGTGCTGCCGCTACGAGTATTTGACTGGGTGGGCGACCAATTTGGTTCGACAAAAGCGATGGCGACTTGGGACGGTCATACGAAACAAGAATTGAAAAGCAGCGGCGAGAAGCAAGAATCGCGTCCCCGAGAAAAGGTTGGCGCGCAATAGTCGGCGCCTGCGACCAGCTAGAGCGGCAGGCATCGATCCACGTTAAGGAGCAACGTCGTGCGATACATAGGGTTGGTTGTTGTCTTGTCGACGCAGATTGCCGGGGCCGCAGCGCCTTCGACGCCTGAGGCGCCGCGATATTTATCGGCTCGCCACAGCGAAGGGGAACAAACGCCACCGGAACGCTGGTCGGCAGTGGAGAATGTGCTGTGGAAGACCGAGCTGCCAGGGCTAGGCTGGTCGAGTCCAATCGCGACGGGGGGGCGCGTTTACTTGACAACTTGCGTTAGCTCGGGAGACGTTCGCGAGCCGCGTAAGGGACTGTATTTGGAAGACCTCAACGCCAACTTGTATCCCAAGGAAACAGCGCAACACGAATGGAAGGTGTATTGCCTTGATCAGGCCACTGGCTCGGTGCTGTGGGAGCGTGTGGCTCATGCCGGCGTGCCACCCAAGCCGCACCACCTGAAGAACTCATTGGCGTCGGAGACGCCGGTCACTGATGGCCAACGGTTGTTCGCCTATTTCGGCAATATTGGACTTTATTGTTATGACCTGGATGGCAAACCGCTGTGGCAAATCGAAATGCCTGCGCACGAGACGCAACAGGGCTGGGGCACGTCGATTTCGCCGATTGTGCATGAGGGACGACTTTATCTGGTCAACGACAATGAAGAGGAAAGCAACCTCGTCTGCTATGACTGCGCGAGCGGCAAAGAACTGTGGCGCGTGGCGCGCGATGAAAAGACGAATTACTCCACGCCATACATTTGGAAGAATAAGCTGCGCACCGAGTTGGTGATGTCGGGCATCAACTGGGCGCGATCCTACGATCTGAGCGGCAAGCCACTTTGGCAGATCAAGGGCCTTTCGATCCTGGCGATTCCCACACCGTTCGCGCATGACGGCATTTTGTATTTGACCAGCGGCCATGTGGTTTGGGGCAAGAACCCGATGTACGCCATCCGGCCAGGCGCCAACGGCGATATTTCGCCGCCTGCCGACGGAGAAGGCAAGCTCAGCGAGCATCTAGAGTGGCACAATCCCAAAGGCGGCCCGTACCATCCCACGCCGATCATTGTGGGGGACCAGATGTATGTGCTTTACGATCGCGGGTTCTTCGCTTCGTATGACATCAAGTCGGGGCGTGAGATCTACAGTCGCAAACGCCTGCCCGTCGCCGACTTCACTAGCTCTCCGTGGAGCTATGGCGGCAAGATCTTTTGCGTGAACGAAGATGGTGTGACCGTGGCGATTGAGGCGGGGTCGGAGTTCAAGGTGTCGCACGAGAATCGCCTAGCGGAAGACGATATGTGTATGGCTTCGCCAGTGGTCCTGGGGGACAAATTGCTGATTCGCACGGCGGCGCGCCTCTATTGCATGGGAAACAAGTAGTCTGCGCATTGCGCTTCGGAGTTCGTGTCATGCGTTGCTGGCGCTTGCCGTTGGTCGCTTTATGGACGCTGTGCTTCGGCATAGGCCCTGCGCATGGGCAGGAAACTGCGTTAGATCGCTATGTCGCCGCGCCCGATCCGTCGTTTGCTTGGAAGCTTATCACGACGATTGCTGGCGAGGGGCAGACCACTTATGTATTGGAAATGACTTCGCAGCAGTGGCGGACTGCGGCGGAAATTGATCGACCGGTTTGGAAGCACTGGCTCACCATCGTCAAGCCAGTTGCGGCGCAAAGCAAGACCGGGTTCTTGTTTATTGGAGGCGGCGACAACGGCGATCCCGCGCCCGAGGCTGCCTCTCCCCGCGCCGTCGCGCTCGCCTTGGGCGCCAACAGTGTGGTGGCCGAACTGGGCATGGTTCCAAATCAACCGCTACGCTTCAAAGACTCGCCCGACGCCGCGCGAGTCGAGGATGATCTGGTCGCCTATAGCCGGGTCAAGTTCATGGACGCGGGCGATGAGACGTGGCTGGTGCGACTGGCGATGGTAAAAAGCGGCGTGCGGGCCCTCGACACCGTTCAGCAGTTCCTCGCGTCCGATGCGGGAGGCCAGTTGAGTCTGCAGGAGTTTGTCGTTGCGGGCGCTTCGAAGCGCGGTTGGACGACCTGGCTGGTGGGCATCGTCGATCCGCGAGTTGTCGCGATCGTGCCGCTGGTGATCGACGCGCTGAATTCCGAGGCAATCACGCGCCATCATTATGAGGCGTACGGCTTTTTTTCCGAATCACTCAACGACTACGTGCGTCACAAGCTGTTTCCGCAAAAGATCGGCACGCCAGAATACCGGGCGGTATTGGCGATCGAAGACCCCTATCAATATCGCCATCGCGCACGTCTCAGGCTGCCGAAGTTCGTTGTCAACGCCGCAGGCGACGAGTTCTTTTTGCCAGACAACTCACGGTTCTATTTCGCGGAATTGCCGCAAGAAAAGTATTTGCGGTATGTGCCCAACACCAAGCACGACCTGCAAGGCAGCGATGCGCTGGCAAGCGTGCAGGCGTTTTATGAGTCGGTGCTGCATAACCGTCGGCGGCCACAGTTTCGCTGGGAACTGCCCGATGCGGGAGGCATTGTCGTGCGGACGGAAGACCGGCCACTGGAAGTGAACCTATGGCAGGCAACCAATCCCAACGCACGAGACTTTCGGCTCGATGTGATCGGCAAGGCGTTCAGCAGCAGTCCGTTGGCGGCAGCGGACGATGGCGCCTATCGGGCCGAACTGGCGCCGCCGGACAAAGGATTCAGCGCGTACTTTGTTGAACTAGTGTTCGACAGCGGCGGAAGCCATCGTTTCAAATTCACCACCGATGTGCGGGTGGTTCCGGATCGTCTGCCGTACCGCTTTGACGACGCGCTTCGTCAGGCGAAGTAATCGGAGCCTTTGCTGCTCGCACGAGTATCGGCTGGCAGCGGAATAACGGCGGCAGTGTCGCCCGATATTCTCGAGGAATCACTGCTGATACGGATGTCGACGAGATTTTCATTTGTTCGGCCGCGATGAATCCGAGGCATGGCGCATTTTGTAGAGCGCCTCTCCCACGCGACGACACATTTCGGTGGTTACCGCATACGGGGTGTCAGCGACGTCGACGAAGCCAATCTGGTAGTTCTCTTCGTCATAGAACCGTCCCGTGGTCGGCTCGTCCTGAAATTGGAACCAGTGACATCCGACGAATTGGGGATGGCGGAGCGCGGTTTCGACATACTGTCGATACGCTTCGGCTCTGGCCTTTTGGTTTTGCACTGGCACGAGACCCGTATGAAACAGCCCTCGATCGAGCGCGCCAAAATGAAACTCGCCGATCAGTAGGGGCACGTCGCCACCGGCGAACTTGAAGTCGGCGATTGAGTGCTGATAGAGGTTGTAGCTGACGACATCGCAATGCTGAGCGGCGGCTGCGGCGGCAAGATCGTTCGCCCCAGAGAATCGGCAGCCCAGATAGAGCTGCTGGGGCGCGGCTTCGCGAATGACTCGCCGAACGGTGGAAAAGTAAGTGTCCGCCATTTGAGAATAGAAGCTTTGCAGGTCAGCCCGAGCCCGCAATACATCCGGCGGCGCGTCTCGGGACGTCGCGAGCGATTCCCAAGATTTGTGGCTCGTTCCCCAAACTTGATTCAGCGCGGCGATATCCAGGTGCTTCTTCTGCAGTTGCGCCATGAAAACCTGCTTCGCGGCCTGCCGCGGTGGGCTGCGCAACGTGGCGACAGCCAGCGAGATGTCGTCGCCCCACGATAACTCGTTGTCACAAAAGTAGCCGATGCACCACGGGTCGTTCGCGCTCTTCGTCCCCCGGTCGGCCATGCTCTTTTTTAAGGCGCGTTCGAACGACGGGTCGTACACGTCGGGGAATTTGCCCCAGTAACCATCGCTACCTTCGAGTACGACGGCGCCGTTCGAGGTGATGGCATCTACGTACGGCGTGCGGCGCAAGCTGCGCACTTCGTCGGAGGACCAATTGCCGATTGTGTTTAGGCCCCAATGCCGCAGGCGGCGGTGGGTGACGCTTGCCGAAATCTGTCGCCAATCGTCGCCGTACTTGCGCTGCAGGTTCGCGCCGGCGAACGAAAAGCAGCGTACCGCGGCGCCGGCGTAGTGTCCCTTGAGAACATGCCCCTGCGCGAAGAACGACTCGAATGTGCGTTGGTCGTCGGAAAACTCCTCAAACCAGTGTTGCCGCTGCTCGATCGGTGTCTGATCCAGCGCCCCGACGCAGTCGATGCCATGCGACCAGAACAACCGCCCCTCGGGGTCTACGAACCACCATTTGTCGTCCACCTTTTCGACCCGAAAATAGCCGCTAGCCTTGCGTCGCGGCCCCTTCACCCAGCCGCCAATGTGGTTCCAGTCGCGCGGGCCGCGATCTTTGCGGAGTTCTTTCTCCTCTGCCGTTCGCCGTGCGAGTAGTTCGGCGAGTGAATGTGTCTTGCCCGGCCAGTCCTGATGGCGATATTGGCCGAACATGTCGATTAGCGGAAAGTACGGATTCGCGTCGGTCGTCCATGCGGTTGGAGACACCCATTCGCCGCTGGCGCGAATATCGCTGATCTCGAAGTCGTTGGCGACGGTTGGGTGACCCACAAACACCAACAATTGCGTCACTTTCGTCGGGTCGATCGTTTGATCGCCGCCGTTCTTGGCCGGATATCCACGCATGCCAAAGAGTTTTCCGCCCAGCGTATCGCCCGATGTGCGTTGTAGTGGCACTTGCATTTCTCGCTCGGCGCCAGGGCTTATTGTCAAGCTCTGAGTGACATTACGGGCTTTGCCATCGACGTTGTCGCTATCCACGCGGCAGTGGACGGTTACTCGTTTCTCGCCGACGTTGCGCAGGCGTAGCACCACATGGGAGAATGCCGAAAGGTTCCAACAGCCGTCGCGGGCAACGAGTGTGACACCTGGCCAAGACTGCGAAGTGCCCGTTTCGACGCGCAAGGCGCTTCCCGCATCCGAGGCGACGCGTCGTACTGTCGCGTCAGTGACGCTGACCTGCGTGGGTTCGAACGGTGGGGCAAAGTCAAACAAGACTAACTCGCCGCCGTGGGCCGCGCAGGTCAGCGAGAGACACAGCAGACTTGCCAATCGCGCGAGTTTGCAGGGGGGGCCTTTGCGGGCAAGGCGCATTCTCGACTCCTACGCATTAGTTGGTGTTGCCCCGGAACTGTCTGCGATTACGATTCGCCAAGCCATCGCCGACGGTCGATTGGCCGGTGGACGTTGCTCTGTTTACCTTGCCGTGTCGTCGGGGGCAATCGCATCAAAATGTATGTCATTCGAGGTATTTTGCTGACGGCCGGTTCGCCTTCCGTGCGAGGTGGTAGCTGTCAAAAAAAACTGTCGCAAGCGAAAGTAATCGCGCTGGCACTATTGTTTTGATCACTCGACGGATGGCGCCAAATCGGGCACAGGGTTTGCAGCGTCAACTGGTTACGGAGTTTGCAACGTCGGGGCGCATCACGACTACCAGAAAACTGTGCAAGGAGCACCTGCCATGGCGCTGTCTGTTCCTCGATTGACCAACCGATTGCGCGCGGATCGACCAGCCTGCGCGAATGAATCATGCCAGAACGTCGGCTCGTTGGAACGTTGGGCCTCGGCCGCCGCGGGTGTGGGGCTGTTGGCCTTTGGGATGCGCGGGGGAATGGCGCGCCGCGTGTTGACCGGGTTGACTGGCGCGGCGCTGGTGCAACGTGGCGTCACCGGGCATTGCGATATCTATGGCATGCTGGGCATACAAACAAGCGACCAGCCGCACTCTAGGATTGGCGTGCCCGCTCGTAAGGGAGTGCGATTCGACGAGACGGTGCAGATCAATTGCTCTCCCGAGGAAGTCTATTGCTATTGGCGACATTTGGAGAACTTGCCGCGGTTCATGCGGCACTTGGAATCAGTGCGCGAGTTGGACGAGAGGCATTCGCGTTGGATTGCGCGCAGCCTAATGGGCAGCACCTTCGAATGGGACGCGGAGATCATTAACGAGCGAGAGAATGAGTTGATCGCCTGGCGGTCGTTGCCAGGATCGGAGGTCGACACGGCCGGCAGCGTGCGCTTCGATTCGGCAGATGCGGGGCGCGCGACGCTGCTGCGGGTGGAAATGAAATACCGCCCGATTGGGGGCAAGTTCGGCATCGCGGTGGCCAGCTTGTTCGGCGACGACGCGCAGTCGATGATTCGCGAAGATCTTGCCCGGCTCAAGCAACTGTTGGAGAGCGGTACGGTCGGCGAACCCGCGACACTAGCGGGGGGACTCGGAAAACGGCTACCGCGATGACAGGAATGGCTCGCGCGGCGCGGTCAATGGCGCACGGCGTCTTGCAGCGCCTCGCGCGGCTGCGGGAATAGAAACTCGTAGCCGGCGGCCTGCATCACGCCGGGCATGGCTCGCTGCGAGGCCAGCAGGATTTCGGCGAACTCGCCGATCATCAGTCGCAATCCAAACTCCGGCGCCGGCAGGATGGCCGGGCGATGCACGGCGCTGGCCAACGCTGTGGTGAATTCGCGATTGGTCAGTGGATTGGGCGACACCGCATTGAAAGGGCCGCTTAAAGTCGCGCGCGTGGCCGCGAGGCGCAGCATGCCGACCACATCGTCGACATGCACCCACGGCATCCACTGCCGGCCGGTGGCGAGTCGTCCTCCTAGCCCCAGCTTAAAGAGAGGCAGCATTTTCTCAAGCGCGCCTCCTCCACGACCGAGCACAATGCCGATGCGCGCGATGGCGACGCGCGCGCCGATCGCTTCGGCCTCTTGAGCGGCGGCTTCCCATTCGCGGCAGACGATCGCCAGAAAGTCGTCGGCCGGTAGCGCGTCTTCGTATAGCACTTCGTCGCCGCGATTGCCGTAGTAACCCACCGCCGACGCGCTGACGAGCACCGCGCCACTTTTTGCCTGCTTCATCCCGTCAACGAGATTCTTGGTTCCTAGATGGCGGCTGTCGCGGATGGCCCGCTTCTTTTCGGGGGTCCAGCGTCCATCCGCCACGGGGTCGCCCGCCAGATGAAAGACGACATCGACTCCGTCGAACGCGGCCACCGGCGCAGGCTCTCGCTCGGCGGACCAGGCATAGGCTTCCACATCGCCGAGCGATTTTTTTGCCCGCGCCGGATCGCGACTGAGCACGACAGGTCGATCGAGCGTGGCCGCCAACCGGGAGCCGATGAATCCCGTGGCGCCGGTGACGAGTGCTCGCATGATTCGCTCCCAACGGAATGGCGTGGCTGCGCGGGCGTCTCTCGCGCAAGTCTAGGGAGGGACCATAGCGTGTCAACGCGCAGCGCGCTTTGAAGTGATAATAATTATTGATATATTCTTAGTCGCCCAATTTTTCGGTACGCTGCTGGCGTATTCTGCCGATCGACGGGCGCCTGCCGCATTGTTGCGGCGCCAGACTGTCGACCCCGGATTCACTCCGCAAACTCGCCGTGCAAGGAACATCCATGCGACGCACACTTCGATTTCAAAGTCTGTTGTTTCTGGCCGCGATGTGCGGCTTTGGCGTGGTCGGCTGCAAGAAGCCGGGCGAGACTCCCCCCGCGCCGGCGAAAGCGAGCAATGTGAACTCGGCCGCCGAGGCGCGAAATCTTCCGGAACCGTCGTCTGAGCCCGTGGCGACCGCAGAAGAATCCATGCCAGCGGAGCCGGCGGAAACTACCGCTGAGCCCGCCGCGCCAGTTAAAGCCGCAGCGGCCACTGAACAACCGATGCCCGCGGAGCCGATGCCCGAGACGCCCGCCGCGCCGGCCGAGGCTGCGGAGTCCGCCGATGGTCCATCGCTCGCTAAACCGGTGGCGCTTGAGACCGAGAAGGTGACACTCGGCGATCCATCGTTGACCGCCGGCATACCGGGGGATGGCGCGCTCAAGGTTGAAGAGATCAAGGCTTGGCTCGACAAACCAGAGAATCATGTCGCGCTCGATCCGATCTTGCCGCTGGGGCTCAACAAGGGACAGGGGGCGATCAAGGGAATCGACAAGAATCCGCTGACCCGCGCCAAGATCGAGTTGGGGCGGCAACTTTACTTCGATCCGCGCCTGTCGCGCGACGGCACCATCAGTTGCGCGTCGTGTCACAGTCCCGACGAAGGGTACGCGCGGCACACGCAGTTCGGCATCGGCGTCGACGGGCAACAAGGTGGGCGCAACAGCCCAGTCAGCTACAACCGCATTTTGAGCGACTTGCAGTTTTGGGACGGGCGCGCGGCGACGCTCGAAGAGCAAGCCAAGGGGCCGATCGCCAATCCGATTGAAATGGCCAACACGCATGATGCTTGCGTCAAGGCGCTGGGCGAGATCGAAGGCTACAAGTTGCAGTTCGATAAGATCTTTGGTGAGCTGAACATCGAGCGGGTCGCCGAGGCGATCGCGTCGTTTGAGCGCAGCATCGTCACCGGGCCTTCGCCGTTCGACTACTACGAAGAACTGCGCCCGTTCTTGACCGCCGATCTCGAAGCGATGAAAGAGGATGACCCCGACACTTATGTCTTGTACGAGAAGGCCAAGGCGGCGTCCGACGCGCATCCCATGTCGGAGAGCGCGATCCGCGGCCGAGAGATTTACTTCACGCAGAAGGGGAACTGCTCGGCCTGCCATGTCGGTCCGAATTTGACCGATGAGTTGTACTACAACATTGGCGTCGGCATGGACAAACCGGAACCCGATTTGGGGCGCTATGTCATTACCAAGGAAGAAAAGGACAAAGGCGCTTTCAAGACGCCGACCATCCGCAACGTGGCCCTTTCGGCTCCCTATATGCACGACGGCACGCAAAAAACGCTGGCCGAAGTGGTGGAGTGGTACAACAAGGGTGGCCACAAGAACGATTGGCTGAACGAACGCATCAAGCCGCTGAACCTTACCGATCAGGAGAAGCAGGACTTGGTGGCGTTCATGGAGGCCTGCACCGGAGACTACCCGCAAGTGACGCAAGATCGCTTGCCCGAGTAACCGGCGCGCATCACGCGCAAGGCGTCAGGACGAGCACACCGCAGCCCACGAGTTGCGGCGCTTGTCTTGGCGCCTTTTTTGTCGCGCTGATTGCCGCCGACAGTCCATCGGCCAGCCGGCGCTTCACACACGACGGCCAGCGCGCCAATAGAGCAGCATTGCCGAGGCAGCGCCCACCAATGCCAGAGCCCAGGCGGTTGGCTCGGGGACGGGCAGGGCCGCGCTGGCGGCGGGTTGATAGTGGTCTGCCCACAGCGTGTAGTCGGCGCCATCGACCTTGCCATCGGTGTTGAAGTCGCCCTGCGCCACCAGCGGGTTGGCTTGCTGAAAGTGATCGGCCCAGAGGGTGTAGTCGGCGCCGTCGATCAGGCCATCGTCGTTGGCGTCGCCAGTGGCGTTGAGCACGATGCGGAAGGCCTGCGTGTGGTCGTTGGGGTCGGTCCCCCAGCCGACGATCGTGCGGCCATCATCGGAGAGGGCGTTGACCCACTTGCCGGACCAGCCGGCGAGTTGATCGGCCAGGCCGTAGTGCTGGGTGAGCACCTGATTCAGGTCGCGGATGCCGTTGAGCGGGTCCCAGATGAAGCATTCGTCGGAGGGATCCACGAAATTTGCCGTCCCATTACCAACGATGCGTTGGGCGTCTGCGGACACACCCTTGGCGATGCTACCGGTGTGGCCGGGCGCTACGCCAAGCGGTTCGATTCCGCTCGATTCCGTCCAGCGCACCGCAAGCGGAGGGCTTCCGACTTGAGAATCCCATCCAACCACGATCGAACCGTCTGGAGTTATGCGAGTAGGATTGTCAAATCCCAACGAGGTGAATCCGGCGCCCTCGGTCCACATGATGGCGCCATACGTTCCGTCTAGCAGGTCAGTGGTGACCACGCGCGTGCCATCGGCAGACATGTCGAAGGGACCCAATCTGCCGGCGTGAACTTCTGGACTCGGTTCAATGGAAACTGATCCCTGGCTCTCGGACCACAAGTAGGGATGGGGCATTCCGCCAAAAAATGGGATGACGTCTACGAACGCACGGCTACCATTCGCCGAAATCGCGAAAGCGGCACCTTGAGATATGTTGAGATCGGTGGCAATGGCCTCCGTGCCGTTCAATCGCGACCAGCGCACAGGCCTAGCCGTCTCGGCCGCCGAGTGCAGAAAGGCGCCATCGTATCCCACGGCGGAATTGCCGTCGGCGGAAACGGCCGTGTACACGCCCGTGCCGGTTAGTGGCGCCGTTGTTTGCGGAGTGAACATGCCGGTCGATGACGTCCAGATGAACGGTCGTGTGCCAGGCATCGGTATGGTATATGTTTCTCCCCCCACGATTACCGAACCGTCGGCCGACACATCCCAGGCGTTGCTGGTTGTGCCGTCGGGCAAAAAGCCGAGGCCCTCAAAGTGCGCCGCGTGGGCAGGGGACCACAGCATCGCCGCGAGCAGCAGCGTGGCGGCGGCGCGAATCGAAGCCGCCATGCGATTCGGCTCGGCGAAAGTACAATGCCTGCCCACGGGTTTGCCCCTGGGGGTGAATTGCAGCAAAAATGACCGTGAAATGAGCTTATTTGACGCGGCGCGCGGCGGCAAGTGAAATGCGCCGCACATGATGTAGGTGAAATGGCGAAGCGGCCTATTTGGCGAATTTAACGAACGGGTCGTCGCTGGGATCGCGGTTCCATACGTACTCCGTGCTGGCGGCGATCTGCTCGGCGATTGGCTCGCCATAGAGCCGGGCGATCAGGTGCAGCGCCATGTCGATCCCGGCGCTGACGCCGCTGCTGGTCACGCGGTCGCCGTCGTCGACCCAGCGGGCCTCCTTGACCCAGTTGACCTTCGGCCCCTGCTTCACCGCGCCTTGAAAATAGACTTTGTTCGAGGTGGCGCGGTGGCCATCGAGCAGCCCGGCCTTGGCCAAGATGGCCGAACCGGTGCAGACGCTGGTCACGATCTCGGCGGTTTTGGCGCGCTCGCGAAGCCAGTTGAGGAAGGCCTCGTTATTGAGTTCGCGGAGGGTGCCGAACCCGCCCGGCACCAGGATGATGTCGAGCGGCGGGCAATCGTCGAAGCCAAATTCGGCCTTCATGGAAGGGCCTTGCGAGCTTTTCACATCGCCGGCGTGCTGCGCCACCATGACCAGTTTGAGGGGCCCGCCCACGTTGCCGAACATCTCGGCCGGCCCGCACACGTCCAACAGTTCAAAGCCTTGATACAGCACAATGCCGAGCGTGCGCGAACCCTTGTCCGCGGGCTTGGCGGGCTGCGCCTGGGGTTGAGGGTCGTCGGCGCGCACCGCGCTTGACAGCAAGACGCAGAGGGCGAGGCAATACAAGGCGATTGAGCGGCGGGCGCAGGCAAACATGATGGTGTTCCCAGACAAGGGGCTGGAGATGTGATGGGTTTCAATAGCCGCAGAGGCTACTACGGACTTCGTACTTGATGTGCTCTTTCTTGGATTTTCCTGGTTCGTGGCAGTGGGCACAATACGCCACATCTGGCAGATCGCGGTGTTTGATGCTTGTGCCGCGATGCACGTCGTGGCACGAAAGGCAGGTGAACTGTTCATTGCCCAACAGGGCCACTTGCCGGATGTTGTCGAGCACATGCCGATCGCCGGGGTTGACCCGCGGATCGTCGGCGAGCGACCAGTCGAACTGGAAATCTTTGAACAGGTTGTCGTCGGCGACGAAGTTGTTGGGGTAGGGGAGGCCAGACGACTTGGACTTGCCGAAGCGAATGTGGCACTGCGCGCAGATCGATGTCACCACGCGCGGCGCGTCGTGCCGCGCGTGGGAAAGGGGCATCAGCTTGGTGTCGGTGGAGTGTTCCAGCGGCGCCGCGCCGTGGCAGGCGTAGCAATCGATCGACGCCACAAGAAACGCGTGCGTGTCGGGCTCGACCGCGGTGCAGTGACAGCCGACGCAGCCTTGGGCAAACCGCGTGGTGTCCCACTCGGCGCTGGCGGCATGCAGGCGCCAGCGCGAGCCGCCGGCCGGCGTGGCGTGGGCCGCCAGCAGATCGAAGGCGCCAAACTCCGCGCCGCGGCGCAGAAATGATGTGGCGTGCCGGCCGCCAAGCGTCATTTGCGCCTCGGCGGCGACAGCGCGCGTGACGGGATCATCGGCCAAGGCCCGCATGGCGGGCATTTCGGGGCGGGCGTCTTTGATCGATTGCGAGTGGGGGTTTTTCTCCCAGGTGGGGCCGATGTCGTTGCGATGGCAGAACAGACATTCGCCGCTGTCGACAAACTCTGGCAGTTCCTGGCCGACATGATCGGCGCCCCAGGCCGCCGGATCGAGATGCACGGGCTCCTTGGTTGGCGTCGTCTCAGCGGCGGTGAGCGTAACTTGGCGCGAGGGGGAGAGCGCCGTCGCCAGCGCCAATAGGCCCAGCGCGGCGAAGGCGATCAAGATGGTGCGGCGAAGCCAGTTGCGCATGACAAGCTTGCTCGGGGCCAAGTGCTCGGCGCGCATTGTATCACGGGCGCGCACAAAACGCGGGCAAGGAATTGTGCCAATGCTTACTTGCGTTAACGAAAAACGCCCACGGGTAATACCCGTGGGCGTGAGTTGGCGTTTTACTGTTCAGCGAATTGTCGCCGTGGGCGTTACGCGTTGGTGTCGTCGCGGACCCAGCCGTAGGCGGCGTTCTCGCGCAGACCGCCATTGGCGTTGTACATGGCTTGCAGCTTGCTGAGGCCATCCTTGGGCAGGTTCTTGCGCTGCGCCTCGATGTCGATGCCATAGATTTTGGCGGCGTTCTGGCCAAAGATCTTGGCCTTGTCCTCTTTGGTTAGCTTGGAGTAACCGAACTTGTCGCACATTTCGTCGGTAATCTGGAAGCGTTTGAAGGCGTCGATCACCCACTGCGGCGAGCCCCACCAGAGGCAGTCGGTTCCCCAGATCACATGGTCGGCGCCGTAGTTCTTCACGTTCTTGCCGATCAGGTGCTGGCAGACTTCGGGGTTGTCGACCGCCAGCGACCCGAACGAGGAGCCAATTTCGGGGTAGACATTGTCGAGCTTGGGATTGCGCTCTTTGATCTTCATGAGCACATCGTGCCAGGCAAAGTCGCCTGTGGTGGGATCGTAGGCCTTGTCAAAGCCTGGCTCGGCCGGCGCGTGCTGCATGGCCGAGTGGTAAATGACAAACTTCATATCGGGGTGGTCGAGCGCGGCTTTCTCGACATCGGCCGGATTGGCGTAGTGGCCGAGCGTTTTCGACTGATACGAAAAGCCCTTGTGGACGCTGACGGTCTTGATGCCTAGCTCCTTCGACTTTTCGTAGAAGGGATAGCTGATCTTCTCGTCGTCCATGCGGAAGCCGTCGCCCGAACCTTCGCGGCTGGTGGTATGGCAGTACCACTTCCACGAGTCGATGCCGTAATCTTTGACCTCGCGCTCCATTTGCTCGAACAGCGCGGTCTTGTCCTGCGTGTTGGTCTTTTTGTCCCAATAGTGATTGGGAGCGCAGTTGCCTTGGCAGAGCGCCCGCTGGCTGCCGGCCATTTCGTTGATGTCGCGCTTGCGCATCGACATGAGCCAGCTTGGCAGGACGCCGCCGCCGCGGGCCCGCGTGACTTGCGGATCGAACGCCGGCCCTTCGATGCGATTGCCTTTGCGGTCGAAGTGCTTTTCGGCGCCGGGCACACCGGAGATGATCAGTAGCGCGGTCTCGCTATCGAAGAACATCTCCTTGACGAAGTTGGGGAATGCGTACTCCTCGGGCTTGTCGGAAATCTTGAAGCCCATGTTCTTCACGAACTCTTGGTTCTTGAAGATCGACATGCTGCGGAAGTTAAGGGCAAAGCCGTTGGTGAAGTGGGACTGCACGTCGATGATGAAGTAGTCGCTTTTGGGCCATTTGTCTTCGTAGGCGCCGAGTTCGACCGTTTCGGCCTCGTCGACATCCCAGTAATTGCCAAACACCTTGTTGCTGGCGAGGAAGGCGGTGGCCAGTCCCATGCTGGAGGCCATGTATTGCCGGCGATCCATGCCGAGGCGCTTGGCGTTGTTTTCGCCCATTTCGACGATCAGTCGTTCGACCTGTTTCAGTTTTTTGGATTGCGGGCGCGGAATGAACTCCTCGTTGGAGACCACCTGCGTCGGCATGGGGGAATCAACCCCCTTCTTGCGGTCACGAACCCATTTGGGAATCCACATGGAAGCCAAGCTCCTTGTTGGTTGTCGAGCGTTGAGCGCACCGGCGAAAGGATGCGACGAGAACGTTATTAGCAACCCACCGCAACGGCGCGCCCGCGCGGCGATTGTCTGGCGCTGGCAATTATAAGGGCGTGCTCTGGGCAGCGCCAAACAAACTATCGCTGCCCAACGACTTGGCAGAGCGGGGCGAAAAGGGGACAAACCGAGTTCGCTGTTTGCGGCAGAATGCTAGCGGGGCCTTTATCCGGTTCACAGCGAGCGCAGCGGCGCCGATGGCCGGCCTCAACGCGCCACAATAAATAAGGGCGACTGCCCCACGGGTGGGGGGCAATCGCCCTGCGCTATGCGCCGGAATGAATTCGAACGGACTTGCTAGCTCTGGGGCTCGCCCTCGGCGGGGGCCGCTTCGGCAGCCGGCTCTTCGTGATGTTCTTCTTTCTTGAGGTTGGCCAGCTTTTCGGCGTATTTGGCCGGATCTTTGCGCAGCGTTTCCTCGCATCCCTCGCAGCAGATCAGGTAATCTTGGCCTTCGACATCCTTGACCAGGACCGGCTTGCCCATCGAGCCAAGCGGCTCACCAGCGACGATGCAGTGCATGCCTTGCGCTTCGGCCAGCTTCATTTCATCGGGCGTGAGCAGGGCCAGCGCCTCTTTCACTTTGGGATCGTCGTGAGCGTGTTCGTCGTGTCCCTCGTGATCGTGCCCGTGCTCATGATCGTGGGCCGCCTCTTCGGGCTCGGCCTGGGCCAGTTCGCCCGTTTCCGACTTGGCGCAGCCGCCCAGCCAGAGAGTGGCAGTGAGAGACAAACCGGCCGCCAGGGTCCAACGTTTCCAAATTGTGTGCATTGTGATGCGCTCCTTCATATGGCAAGGTGATTGCGAATGGGGCTATCCGTCTTAACCGCCTATGCGTGGCGGGTTTCGGCATTGTAATGGGGTGGACCGGGGCAGGGGAGGGGGCGGAATCGGCCCAGGGGGCTGCGCTCTCAGCGGTAGGCGGCCCGCGTATACTGAGGTCATGCGAATCACTCGCCGGCAATCGAAGCAAATTCGAACATGGCCGCTTGCCCTAGCGGTGGCGATGTGCCTGTTCATGTCTTTAGCCGGTAACGAATCTCACGGCAGCGATGCAAATGCTCCGCCGCCCGTGATCGATTGCGTCGGTTGTCGCGAGACCCATTGGGCCGACGTTGCCTTGGGGGCGGGATTGCTGGCCGGCGTGGCGTTTATCGCACGCTGGCAGCGCGGCAAGCGCGGTTAGCGCTGGCGACGCCGGTACATCATAAAAAAGCTCGACGCGGCGAGCCGGTGGCCCGTCGCGTCGAGTGGTTTGGCAGTTGGCGAGTCGTGTCGGAGAGTGTTGCGAGCGGCTATGGCACCAGGGCCACGGCGCCCACCCAGACGCCGGCTTCAAGCAAGCCGCCGCGCAGGCTGATCGGGACCGGATAGATCATCTTGGGAGCGCAACTGCCAGGTCGGTAGTAACCGAGCGGATAGATGCACTCGCACGGCGGTTCTATGCCCATCTCGTAGGGCAGGATGGGAATGGTGAGGAAGAACAAGGCGCCCGACACGAACGGTTGCACCAAGGGACCCCACGAGTGGCCGTAGCGTTCGAGGGCAAACTGTTCGAAGTACAGCGGCTTGTGGCACAGCGCCGAGGCCTTCCAGGTGTAAGTGGTTTGGGCGAACATGCGCGGCTGGTAGGGCATGTCGCCGAGGGTGCACTCTGGCGGAAACTCGCCGGCTTGCGCCGAGATGTCGGTGGTGATGTCGCGGATGCCTTTGGCGTCTTCTGGCTTGGGGCAGGGGGGGAGTTCGCCGGCGGGGGCCTGCGCCAGTTCTTGATCGAATTCTTCCCGCTCGCGGCCGGTGGTCGGTGGCTCGGGTTCTTCGGCGCGCTGCATTTGCTCATCGGCCGCTTCGGGTAGCGGCGCTTCTTCGGTAGCGGTGTCGGGCTGTGGTTGCAGTTGGAACGGATCGGGCTGTCCCGGTTCAGCCTGCGGCTGCGCCACAATCGGCTCGACCTTCAACTTGGGTTTGGCACCGCGATCTTCGAAGAAGGGATCGGAGAAAGGATCGTCCTTGGCCTTGGTGGCGCTGGTGCGCTGGATGAACTCGGCCTCGCGCTCGGCGCGTTCTTGTTCGCGGCGCAGCGCGCGATCGGTGTTGGTTTCTGGAGGAGCGGCTTCGTCCGTCTGGCGGCCTTGCTCTTCTTGGGCCACCGCCTCGGCGGCAGGCGGCATGGGACGATACGGCTTCCAGCGAAGTCGGCCGCCTTGCGCTTTGGCGAAATCGCGCGAGCGCGATGGAGCGGGGGCTGACTCGTCTGGCGTGCTGGCGCGGGCGCTTGCGCTCCAAACCAGTACGACGGCGACGCCGAGCGCGGCGATGATCCTTGCCCGGCCATGTGCCAGCCTAGAGCGGATCACCTCCGTTGTATTCGGCGGTGTAGTTTGGCGCTTCCTGCGTGATGGCGATGTCATGCGGATGACTCTCCCGAACACTAGCCGGCGACACTTGGATGAATCGCGACTGGGTCCGCAGTTCTTCTATGTTGTGAGCGCCCACGTAGCCCATGCCGGCTCGCAGACCACCCACGAGTTGGTAGATGAAAGGTCCGAGTGGTCCTTTGAAGGGGACTCGACCTTCGACACCCTCGGGCACCAACTTGCCCGAACCTCGTTCATCGGCCTGGCGGTAGCGTTCGCTGGAGCCTTTGACCATGGCTCCGAGCGATCCCATGCCGCGGTAGACCTTGAACGTGCGGCCTTGAAAGAGGATTTGCTGTCCGGGGCTCTCGGCGAGTCCGGCGAACAAACCGCCAATCATGACCGCATGGGCGCCGGCGGCGACTGCCTTGGTCATATCGCCCGAGTATCGAATCCCACCGTCGGCGATGATTGGGGTGCCGGTCTCTTGGGCCGCTTGGACCGCGTTCATCACGGCAGTCACCTGCGGCACACCGACACCCGAAATCACGCGCGTGGTGCAGATCGAACCCGGTCCGATGCCAACCTTGACGGCATCCGCTCCGGCTTTGATCAGGTCGAGGCAGCCTTCGTAGGTTGCCACGTTTCCCGCCACGACGTCGATATCCCAGCGCTGTTTGATGGTGCGCACGGTTTCGAGCACGTTGGCCGTGTGACCGTGAGCACTATCGACGACGAGAATGTCGACATCCTTGGCGATCAAGCTTGCAATACGTTCGTAATCAAAGACGCCGACCGCGGCCCCGACCCGCAACCTGCCTTGCCTATCTTTGCAGGCATTGGGAAATCGCCGCATCTTGTCAATGTCTTTGATCGTAATCAGTCCGGTCAGTCTGTAATTTTCGTCAACCAGCAGAAGTTTCTCGACCTTATTTGCCATCAAGATCGTTTCAGCTTCCTCAAGCGATACGGTCCCTGTGGCGGTGACCAGGTTTGCCTTGGTCATCACCTCGGAAACCTTGAGGTCGCCCCCCTCCAGAAACCGCATGTCGCGGCGGGTGAGAATGCCTTGCAGCTTGCCATCGCTGGCAGTGATGGGAATGCCCGAGACGTGGTGCTTTTGCATCACCTCTCGCGCGCGGGCCACGGTGGCGTCGGCGGTGAGACAAACGGGGTCGACGATGATGCCGTTGGCGCTGCGTTTGACCTTGTCGACCTCTTCGGTTTGCCGCTCGACCGACATGTTCTTGTGGATGATGCCGAGTCCCCCTTCCTGCGCCAGCGCGATCGCCATTTCGCTCTCGGTGACGGTGTCCATGGGGGAACTGAGCAGGGGAATATTGAGGGCAATCCGCTTGGTGAGTCGCGTGCGCACATCGACATCGCTGGGGACGACATCGCTATAGCGCGGCAAGAGCAGCACATCGTCGAAAGTGATCGCCTGGCCGGCAAACTTTTGATCCATGGATCGGTTCCTGCGATTTGCTTCCTGGGCCGGGAAAGGTGGGACCTTGCATTATGGCGAAATGCGCCGCAGTGCGGAAGTAGTTCACGCAAGGCGCTCTCACGGTCACAAGCCGCGGACGCTCACTGCATGTTGGCGGCGATCGGTGGCGACTTGCTACCGACGGGAATCAACTGCAACCGCGGCAGGCGCTGCCGGAGCGATTGAATGGTTTGCTCGGAGACGACCATGCGCGACAGGGACAATTGCCGCAAGTTGGGCAATTGACCGAGCCGGACAATCCCGGCATCGGTGACGCGGCTGTAACCGAGATCGAGTGTTTCGAGCGTAGGGATGCGCAAGAGGTATTCGACACCCGCATCCGAAATGTCAGTGCCGAACAAATTGAGAAATTGCAGCTTTGTTAAACCCGCCAGATGCCTGAGGTCTTGATCGGAAACGGTTGAACCGCTCAGCGTGAGCGATCTCAATTGCGACCGTGAACTCAGGGCGCGCAGCGTGGGTTCGCCGATGCGCGCGCCGCCAAGTTCTAATTCTTCCAGCCGCGGAAGCCGAGCAATCTGGACCCCCAATTCGTCGTCCACCGACGAGGTTACTAGCTGACAGTTCACCAACCCACGCAGTTCGGGCGCCAGCGTGATTTGCGGGGGAACGGGCGTTGGATCGCGATGCCAAAGTGTTTCTGGGCGCTCGAGCAGCCAAGCGAGGCCGAGTTTGTCGGCTATGGAGTGCTGGCTGCTGGTGACATAAAAGTTGCCTGTGCTTGTAAGCTGGGAGGCGATGTCGCGCTCGCGGTCGAGACGCTGCATCCAAATGCGAGTGAGACCAAAGGCGGCGCTGACCAGCGCAACGATGAGCAACAACGCGCGCAGCGAGAGCCGGGCGCGACACCACCTTGGCTTGTGACCTGCGCGCACTGGGCACGACAAACTCATGCGGCCCCCTCCGTTCGCCATGCTTTTCAACCTAGCAGCGGCGTGGCTCAAAAAGCAAAAGTATTCTGTCGCGATTGCCAGGCAGGCGCGTTGGAGTCGGTCGGAATTGAATTCAAACGAATTTCAAAAAACAGGGGGGTAAACTCCGAAAACCGCCGCACTCCGAATTGAGAGCGGTCCGACGCGCAGCATTGCAAGTTGCTCAATAGCAAGAAGTTGAGGCAGGGATCGCTTGTCCCGGCTGGAGCTTGCTGGCGGGAGTTTTCGGAATTGGCGAATGCAAATCGTTCCATCGGCTCGCATGGCCGCATGGCTGGTGGAACGACGACTGTCGTAACGCGGAGAATTTCGCCAATCGACCCTCAGCGGGTATGCTGATGACCAAAGCGCGACCATGGACTTTCGCGCGTGGAGCCCATTGGGGGATAGCGTGATGCTCGGCCCGACTCATCCGGCTCGCTGCGCCGGCACGCTCAATCGGCGATCGTTCGTCCGGAGCGGCCTTGTTGGTCTCAGTTCCCTCTCCCTGGCCGATCTATTGCGGATCGAGGCGACGGCCAGCCAGGCCGGTCGCGAAATTGCCAGCGACAAGGCTCTGCTCGTGCTGTGGTTATGGGGCGGCCCCAGCCACATGGAGACCTTTGACCTGAAGCCCGAGGCGCCGACCGAGTATCGCGGCGAGTTTCGGCCGATTTCCACCAACGTGTCGGGCATCGAGATATCAGAACATTTGCCGAAGCTGGCTGGCCTGGCCGACAAGTTCGCGCTCTTGCGCTCGGTTAGCCACAACAGCCCCGGTCATGCGAACAGTTCGCATACCATGCTCACCGGTTATCCGGGCGAGTTGATTGAGACGCCGCCGTTTCGCCCCAAGTTTCCCGATGTCTGGGCCGTGGCCAATCATGTCTTGGGCGAGCGGCAGCCGGGCATGCCTCCGCATGTCGTGCTGCCGCACATGCGCTATCAAGGCGCCGCGTATCTGGGCAGCCAACTCGATCCGCTGGAAGTGCGCGGCGACCCGAACGAGCCCAGCTTTCAGATGCCGAACCTGACGGCCAAGGCCGAACTGCGTCCGCGGATGCGCGAACGGCTGGGACTATTGGCCGATTTTGATCGGCTGCGGCGCGAGATCGACACCACGCGCGCGATGGACTCGCTGGACGAGTTCAATCAGAAGGCGTACTCCATGCTCACCAGCGAGCGCGTCGCCCGTGCGTTCGACATTGCCGCAGAGGACCCGCGCACGCGCGATCGGTATGGGCGGCATACGGTGGGGCAGCGCTGCCTGCTGGCGCGGCGATTGGTCGAGTCGGGCGCGCGGATCGTCAGCGTCGATTTTCCGCATGTCCCCGGCCAGAAGGCGTTCAGTTGGGACGATCACGCCAGCGTGTGGAACATCTTCACCGAAATGAAGGCGCGTCTGCCGGTGCTCGATCAGGTAGTGAGCGCGCTGGTGGAAGACCTGTACACCCGCGGGTTGGACAAAAAAGTGCTGCTGGTGGTAATGGGCGAAATGTCGCACACGCCGCGGCTGTCGAACTTCAACGGGCAACCGGGCCGCGAGCATTGGGGCAACACCATGTCGATCTTCCTGGCGGGGGGCGGCATGCGCGGCGGGCAGGTGATTGGCGCCACCAATCGCCGCGGCGACGAGGTGCTGGAGCGGCCGATTTCTCCGGCCGACGTATTGGCCACCTGGTATCAGTTTCTGGGCGTGCCGCTTGATCTGTCCTTCACCGACTATGCTGGGCGGCCGACGCCGATCTTGCCCGCCTGCGAACCAATCGCCGAGTTGTGGGGTTGATATAATCTGCCGCTCAGGGGTCACTATTCGGAAAGGGTCTGGCATGTCGCGATCGCATTGGAACCGTCGGCAAATGTTGGGTAGCGTGGCTGGCGGCGCCGCCTGGTTTTCGGTGAGTGGGTTGTTCGCGGAAGAATTGGCCAAGACGCCGGCGCTCACCGAGGGGCCGTTCTATCCCGACAAGTTGCCGCTCGATGTGGACAACGATCTGTTGATTGTCGGCGACGGAACCACCCCAGCGATTGGCGAGATCACGCATTTAGCGGGGAGAATTCTTGGACCCACCGGCACGCCGCTGCGCAACGCGGTAGTCGAGATCTGGCAGGTGGACAACAACGGCGCCTATTTGCACTCGCGCGATCCGAACCAAGAGAAGCGAGACGCCAACTTTCAGGGCTATGGACGCTTTCTCACCGACTCCAAGGGGCAGTACTATTTCCGCACCATCAAGCCGCCGCCGTACACGGGCCGCTGCCCGCACATTCATTTTGGCATTAGCCAAAATGGGCGGCGGATTTACACGACGCAGCTTTTCATCCGCGGGCACGAACTGAACGACCGCGACATGGTGTTTCGCGGCATTCGCGAGGCGGCCGATCGCCAGCGGGTGATGGCCGACTTTGCGCCGCTGGCCGATTCGCGGATTGGCGAACTGGCGGCGAATTGGGACATTGTGCTTGGCGTCACGCCGCAAGACCCGGACGAAGCGGTGCAAGGGAGCTACGGCCCGCCCGAGCGCATGCGCCGCCGCCGCGGGTAACGGCGAATGGCATCTGTGATCGCTGCATTGAATTGCGCTGCTCGCGGCAATTCGCATGCTCGGAATTATTTGTGTTTCTGCTGGCCCTCGGTGGCAAGATCACCTATTCTCTGGAAAGTCAGTAGAGTTCGTTCAGATTTTCCACTCTCCCACCGGCAGCGCTAGTGAATCGAGATCGCGGCTAAGCCAACAGACTCGATCGGGGCTTTCTTCTGGGAACCCAATGAAGGACTGTGGTCCTTCTTCTTTTGCTGCGCTGCTGCGCGCCTTGGAGTGTGGGATGAGATCGCTGCTAGGTTTTTTGGTGCTTGTGACCATCTCCGCAACGTGGGCCAGCGCCGCGCCGATACCGGTTCATTTGGCGGTCACCGATGGGACCAACGTTGTTTCGTTGAACCCGGATGGAGATCTCTTGCCAATTGGCCAATATCATTCGGAGGGCAGCCAAAGCACCGCCACATTTTCACTGGAATGGGACATCTTTGCAGGTCCGACGTCAGACATTCAAATCGCAAATTACTTATCGGTGGATCTCAAGGTAACAAACCTGATGTCAACTGCGCAAACGTACTCCGCCTTGGCGACACTTCCCGTCCCGTTCCTCGCGACGTCAGGTATACAGGGGATTTGGGGCGGCGCCATCTTGGACCTGAATGGTGATGGCGCAACACTGTCTACCGATGACACAACAGGCGATCCAATGTTTTTGGGGCTGGTCGACGGAGTGCCAAAGTTTGTTGACTACCCGCACCCATTCACGCTGGTTGCCGCGCCCGGTAAAGGCAATGGAACCCTGTTTGCAGGCTTCGGACCGGCCGCTATCCTTGGTCCGCCGATAGTTGGCGAGATCGGCGTACAGCTACGATTCACGGCGTCCGCAGGCGACAAGGCGTTCTCGCATGGAACCTTCCACGCGTTTAGCGTCCCTGAACCACCAGGGTTCATGCTCGGCGGCATCGCCGCGCTCGTCACTGTCGGCTTTATCAGTAGACGCAAGCCAGGAACGGCCGCTTAGCTCTGCGCGCGGAAGCAATTCAATGTGGCTGCGATTGGCGCGCCGCGCAGCAAAAAGCCCACGAGCAGGCTCGTGGGCTTAGGGGACCAGCGGCAATTTTGTGTGGCAGTAACGTTTAGCAGTACGGACTAGTCGAGGAAGCCCGAGAGTTCTTGCGAGCGGCCGGGCTGTTGCAGCTTGCGCACCGCCTTGGCTTCGATCTGGCGGATACGTTCGCGGGTGACCTTGAAGATGTGCCCGACTTCTTCGAGGGTGTAGCTGTAGCCGTCGCCGAGGCCGTAGCGCAGCTTGATGATCTCGCGTTCGCGATAGCTGAGACTCTTGAGCACCTTGTGGATGCGGCCGCGGAGCATCTCTTGGGCGGCGCCGATCGCGGGGCTCTCGGCTGTGCCGTCGGGCAACAGGTCGCCAAAGTGGCTGTCCTCGCTGTTGCCAACCGGTCGATCGAGGCTGATCGGGTAGCGGCTCATGGCGAGCACGCGGCGCGTCTCCTCGATGGGGGTGCCGGCCGACTTGGCGGTTTCTTCAATGGTCGGCTCGCGGCCCAGTTCTTGGAGCAGCTTGCGGGCCACGTTGCGCACCTTGGACATCGTTTCGACCATGTGGACCGGAATGCGAATCGTCCGGCTCTGGTCGGCGACGGCGCGGGTGATCGCCTGGCGAATCCACCAGGTGGCATAGGTGCAGAACTTGAAACCGCGGCGGTACTCGAACTTGTCGACCGCCCGCATCAGGCCGGCGTTCCCTTCTTGGATGAGATCCAAGAAGCTGAGGCCGCGATTGCGGTATTTTTTGGCGATGGAGACGACCAAACGCAGGTTGCCTTCCGAGAGACCGCGTTTCGCCCGTTGGTACTTGGAGTAGACCGTTTTGAGAATGGCGATGCGGTTCCGCAGGCTGGTGGGGGTTTCCTGGCACGCCTTCAAGATGCCGCGATACTCCTTGAGCAGTTCGGCGCGCTGCGCGGCGACCGACTTATTTTTGGGGAGCGAGCGGATTTGATGGCGCAGTTGATCAACGCGGCGGCTGAAATCCTCCAGCGTCTTGATCATGGTCTCGATGCGCTGGGTGCGCAGACCGAGTTCTTCGACCAGGATGACCGCTCGGTGACGGCGGCGGCCGAGGCGGCGCCAGGCATCGCGGCGTTCATTCGCCTTGTGCGACTTGGAGAGAGCGATGCGGTAATCGCGCTTATTGCGCCGCAGCAGGGTGTCGAGCGTTTGCAGGTTGTGGGGCAAGCGGCCGGTGATCTGGTCCTTTTCCAGGCGATCGGTGACGGAGACCTGCACAGTGCGGTCGAAGGGGAGTTCGCCGGTATGGACCCGCTTCAAGATTTTGACCGCGTGCCGAATGACATAGTCGCATTCGAGCAGCTTGCGACGAAACCGGCGGCGGGTGAGCTCGATCTCTTTGGCCAGCGCGATTTCTTGCATGCGGGTGAGGAGCGGAATCTCGCCCATCTGGGTGAGATACATCCGCACGGGGTCGTCGGACCAGGACTCGCTTTCTTCGGCGATGACCAGGTCGTCGGCGCCCAAGTCGGCATCGTCGTCGGCGGCATCGCTCTCTTCTTCCGCCGCGAGTTCGGCCTCGACCTCGTCGTCTAGCTCACTGTCGAGCTCGACGTCCTTTTCGACATCCTCGACGGCGTCTTCGAGGGGGCCACGTTCTTCTTCCAATTCGTCCAACAATGCGTCGTACAACGTCACACTCCTACGCAACTAGGGCTATTCAAATGTTGGGCGTGCAGCGCGCAAATGGGACCACTTCTCCGCTAGACGACAGTCCACGCCGTCGACCAAGCATTGATCCGTCCGTCGTCCGGAGATTGAATCGATCGCGATCCTCAGGTGGGGGCGCACACAGCCATCGTTGGCGCCGCGCAGTGCCAGGTTCGAAGCGCTGTTTTTCTCGCATCGCGAAGGCGTCGCAGGGGCGTGAGGTAGGAGGGGGTAGCCGCCTGACAAGTCGCACAACAAACTAAGCGCCATCTCCCGGAACCGCAGCAATTATCTCAACCCTGCGGAGAAAAAGCCAACGAATTCTACCACTGATTTTGGAACATGGTTCGTGTGGTGGCCATTTGGCAAAAGATGGCGCTTGAGCAAACCTCGCAGCGCGAGAAAGGTCTTTGTAGATTTCCTATTTTCACAAATTGGCGCGATGATTGATCCATTGCTCCGCTTGAGTAGTGGTTTCGCGGTAGTGCAGTTGAGCGCGACACTTTTGTGGATGGCGCCAAGTCAAGCCCTGCGCGGCGCATTCTGACCGTCGGCCGCGCCTAGCGCAAGTGACGTCGCCGGAACCGCCGCAGCAGCGTGAGCACGGTTTTTTCTTCGCCCTGCGCGTCCCAGAGGCCGCTGTGGGGAAAGTCGTGCGGTTCGTCGTCGCGGCAGGCGTTCCAGAAGATGCCGTGAATGGCCGGCTTGGCGGCGCAGAGCGACACCAATTGCTCGGCCCAGCGTTCTTGGATGGCGACGCTCCAGGGACCGTGCTCGATCACCCCCGTCTGGAGGTGGGCCTTGGGATCGGGCGACGTCGCGCTGGGGAGGGTTAGATACACGTAGAGGGGAAGCCCGAACGTGGCCCACCAGTCGAGCAGGCGGTTGACCGCCAGCAAGGGGCGCAGGTGACTGCCGCCGGGATGGTAGCCCAGATTGAGCTCGAGCGCGATGCCGGCCAGGCCGACTTCGCTGCGCAACAGGGCGTCTGCGACGTGCAAGGGGGAGAGTTCATGGTCGCCGCCGCGCATGTACTCTGCCCAGGGCTGGTCAAAGGCCATGATGACCGGGGTATCGGGATCGCAGCGGCGCGTGATTTCGACGGCGCGGGCGGCCAGATGCAGGCATTCTTCCTCGGAGAGGGAGAGCGCATCGCCGATGGCAAACCGAGCCGCGCAGTTCCAGACCGCGATCCGGCCGCGAAAACGCTCGACGACGGTTTCGACGTAGTCGGTCACCAAGCTAATGAGGTTGTCGAAATCTCCCGCCCAAATGAAGAGCCAATCAGGACAGCCGGTGGCATCGAGCTTAAGTAGTGGGCCGCCGACGACCGGGATTTGGTGCTGCCGACACCAGGCAACCTGTTGATCGTAGACGCGCCAATTGTAGACGCGCTCTGTGGATTCGACATGCCGCCAATTGAGGGTGACGATGGCGGCGTTGCTGGCCGCCAGAAATCGCCGCGCGTGCGACTGGTCGAGCAGCGATTGCTCGAGCGCCATGCCGATCCAGGTGGGCAGCGGCGCGGTTTGTCGCTTGCGCACGTTGATGGCCTGCTCGACGAAGGCCTCGCAAAGCTGGTCGCCGAGCGCCAGCGTGGTTTCGATCGCCGCCGCCGCGGCCGCTTCGGCTTGCGCCAGATCGCCGCGCGAGGTGGCCGCCAGCGCGAATTGGCTCATCGCCTGCTGGACGTTGTCGCCGAACCCTTCGGGCAACATCAGGCCGATTTCTTGCCACTCAAACACTTGCGAGCGGAGTTGGCTGAGCGTGCCGCGAGCCAGTTCGACCGCGAGTTGATAGGGCGCGGCGCGTTCCATGAGCGAAGCGGTGCAGAGCATCAACTCGCCGCGGTCAGTGGGCCATGGGACATAGTAGACGCCCGAGTCGGGGAAGTCGCGTTCGATTGTAATGCCGCTGGCGTCGGCAAGGGCGGCAATGCCCAATGGGATGCCGTCTGGCCCGGTGAAGTAGAGTCGCGCCGCGGCGTCTGGGGCGATGCGATGGGGCGAGGTGAGCAGAAACCGGACTACGCCCATCGTGTGCTGTACTCGCCGTCGAGATTGCCGTCCGGGCAAGGGCGGCGCGGTCGCCCATTGGCAGCGCGCATTTTTTAGGTTGACCGTTCGAGCGCTGTGAGGCGAGTCTAAACCAGCCAGGTGGCGCGTACAAGCAAGCTTTCGATTGAGCCGGCGCGGCGCTGGGCCGGCCGCCGTTGCTTTGCCGGGGCGGCAACGGCATTGCTATACTCGCCGCGTGGCGCGGCTCGGCTCTCTGGCCCAGAGGTAACTCCATGTCCCAAGGTGTGGTGCTCGAAACCCATTTTGCCGGCTTGCCGGTGCGCCGCGGCAAGGTGCGCGACGTGTACGACCTGGGGGATCGGTTGTTGATTGTCAGCACCGATCGGATCAGCGCATTCGACTGGATATTGCCGACGGGCATCCCAGACAAGGGACGCGTGCTTACCCAAATGAGCCTGTTTTGGTTCGCTCGGCTGGGGGAGCCGAATCACTTGATAACGGCCGACATGGCCAATGCGCCGCTGCCCGACAGCGTGGACCGAGACCTGGTTGCGGGCCGAGGAATGTTGGTGCGCAAGGCCGAGGTCGTGCCGATCGAATGCGTGGTGCGCGGCTATTTGGCCGGCTCGGGGTGGAAGGAATACCGGCAATCGGCGACAGTGTGCGGCTTGCCGCTGCCACCGGGATTGCGCGAGAGCGATCGCCTGGCAGAGCCGATCTTCACGCCCGCGACCAAGGCGGAGAGCGGACATGACGAGAACATCAGCTTCTCGCAAATGAGCGCCCAGGTGGGCGGCGATGTCGCCAGCGAATTGCGCGAGCGGAGTCTGGAGGTGTATCGCCGCGGCGCGGACTACGCGCGGCAACGGGGTATCTTGTTGGCCGATACCAAATTCGAGTGGGGACGGGTCGACGATCGGCTGATCCTGGTCGACGAAGTGCTCACGCCAGACAGTTCGCGCTACTGGCCGGCGGACAGCTACGCGCCGGGACGAGGACAGGCGTCGTTTGACAAGCAATTTGTCCGCGATTGGCTGGAAACCAGCGGCTGGGACAAGAACAGCGTGCCCCCAGAATTGCCAGCAGAGATCGTGACGGCGACGCGGGCCAAATACATCGAGGCGTTTGAGCGGCTCACTGAGCAGAAGTTTGGCTAGCTCAATTTGGCGGACGACCTGCTAGCGGGGCATCTGACCTGGCAAGCGCGCCAGCGCCTCAAAGCGAATTTGGTCGAGCTGGTCGAGCGTGTCTTCCAGATGGTGCAGACTTTCGCCGGGCTTCAACATGCGAGCTGTCGCGTCGTCGTGTTCGGTTGACCATTGCCGCCACAAGGCGATGACGTGATCTAGCTCTTGCTGCTCGGCCGGCGTGAGCGCAGCGCGCGACCATGCCACCGGCAGCATTTCTCCCCATTGCCAAAAATCGGCGTCGATGTGGGAAGTCATTTTTACAGTCCTTGTTTCACGCGGCTGTCCGCTATTGCCGTCTGCTATCAATCGTAGCGCGAACGCCAGGAAGGGACAAGATTGTTGTCCAAGTGGCGACGGCTGGCGGGGCGGCAATTCAATCCGAATCGGCAAAGTGAACCGCAGAATGTTGACATGCGTACAGTTGATGGATAGTATAAATGCGTTCACTGATGCGACTCTCCCTGAAAGGATAACCCAACATGGTCAATCCGCTGCGTGGCGACGATTCGTGCGGTGTGTGGGCATTGAGCGACGTGTTGCTCGAGTTGCGAGCGAAGTCGCCAGAACTCTGGGAAGAGTCCGCGGCCGCGAACCGAGTCGGCGGATGGGAGAGTTGCGCGAGCGAAAGTGATTTGCTGGCCATTGGCTTGCTGGCGAGTGTTTAGCAGTCGGCGTCACGTTGGGCTCGCTTGGCGCCAACGAATGACAAAAAGATTTCATGTCAAAATAGTTGACGAGTCACAGGGCCATCGGCATATTGATACCTGTCTCCTGCTTAGCGGGAGACAAACATCGAGCCGCCTGGTCCTGCCCCGCCAGGCGGCTTCTTTTTTGCGCTGGCGCCATTCTGGGCAGCCGGCCGATGGGGCAGCGCAACCTTTCTTATGGCCTTGGCGCGCGAATGACTGCTGGCCGCGCGCGATATTTTGCAGGCACGCCAGCGCTGTGACTGCCCGGCAGGATGAAGACCTACAAGAAACTATCGAACGGAGCGGCTAGGCGGCGAAAGGTCTCGGCCGGCATGGCAACGGTGTCCCAGGCGGGGGAGATGGGTCGCGCATGTTGCGCGTAATCGCGGCGCCGGATGCCAAGAAAGGCGTACAGGCTGCCGCGAAATTCAAACAATCGCTCGGCGGGCAAAGGAGCGCGATCGCCAACCACATCGTAGGCAAAAACAAAAAGCCCTCCGAAACGTTCGCCGAACAATTGCTCCCAGGAGGCGAGACTGTCGAGATCGTCGCGCGTGGACCAGTTGCGCCAGTATTGTTTTTGCTCTCCCGAGGGAAAGCGGCGCCCCTTTACATCGACGAGCCAACTGTCGCCGGACGCGGAAGAGACGATGAAATCGACGCTCTTGAGCGACGACTCGGCGACCAAGCTGCGGCGCGACTCGTCGACGGCCACATAAGGTTGTTGGCGCGCGCGCAAGTACTCTTCGAATGCCGCTTCGTAATGATTGTCGCGTTTGGTCATCGGCCGCCCGTGCCGTGGTGATTGCCGCCGGGGTCGCTGCATCGTGCGGCAGTATATCTCGATACGCGCTAGCCGCCGAGCATTTGGCGAATCGCGGCCACCACGCCGTGTGCGTCGGGATCGAGCGGCGCGGTGACGCTGATGCCGGTCGCCAGATTCTTGATCTGGCACTGGCGCGCGTTGAACTCGTCGTCGCCCGCGATGATCGCGATCAAAAAGCCGCGGCGATCGGCGTATTTCAGTTGCTGGCCGATCTTTTTGGCGTCGGGATAAAGCTCGACGCCTATACCCGCTGCGCGCAACTGCGACGCCAGACGCACATAGTCGGCCAGTCGCGACTCGACAAAGTACGCGAGCAGCACAGGCGCCGGCGTTGCCACGCGATCGATCTGCCCCAATTCTTCCATGGCGGCCAACAGACGATCCAGTCCGAGCGATGCGCCAATGCCGGGCAAGGATTGCGAGGTGTACAGTCCGGCGAGGTTGTCGTAGCGGCCGCCGGAGCAGACGCTGCCAATCGCGGGCAAGGCGTCGAGAAAGGTTTCGAAGATCGTGCCGGTGTAGTAGTCGAGACCGCGGGCGATGGAAACGTCGAGCACAAGCCGCGCTTCGGGGACACCGGCGGCGCGGGCGGCTGTGAGCACGCCGCTCAAGCGCTCAAGACCTTCTTCTCCAACGAGACTGCCCGCCACCAATGGTCGCAATTGCGCGAGCACTTGATCGTTGGGGCCGGTCAAGTTGGCGAGTTTGAGCACATCGCGGGCCTGGTCGGCGGTGGCGCCGGCGGTGGCTTTGATTTCCGTGGCCACCTGATCGGCGCCGATTTTGTGCAGCTTGTCGAGCGCCCGCAAAATGGGAGTAGCCTGATCGGCCAACTGGAGTCGTTCGAGCAGGCCGTTGAGCACCTGGCGGTTATTGATGCGTATTGTGAAATCGGCGAAGCCGATGGCGAGCAGGAGATCGTGAATCACCAGGGCCGTTTCGACATCGGATGCCAGCGAGCGCGTGCCGATGGTGTCGAAATCGCATTGCATGAACTCGCGGTAGCGGCCGCGTTGCGTGTTTTCGCCGCGCCACACCGGCGCGATGTGATAGCGTTTGAATGGCGTGCCGAGTTCGCCGATGTGCTGCGCCGCGAAGCGGGCGAACGGCACGGTGAGGTCGAACCGCAGCGCCACCGAGCGGCCGCCATGATCCTGGAACTTGTAAAGTTGCTTGTCGGTTTCGTCGCTCCCCTTGCCAGTGAGGATTTCGAGGTATTCCAGCGCCGGCGTGTCGATGGGGCTAAAGCCGTAGGAACGGTAGACGCGCCGCGCCGTTTCCATGAGCCGCTCGCGCGGCATCATGGCGTCGGGCTTGTAGTCGCGAAAGCCCTTGAGCGTGCGAGGTTCGATGCGGCGCAGTGTGGTCACGAGGCGAGAATGGGCAACAGGTCGGGGCGGGGAGTGCGAAAACCACTGCCAGGAGGTGGCCCCAGCACGGCTTCGGCAAACTCATAAACTTGCTGTGGGGTTTCGAAATATCGCTCGTACACCCAATCGTCCTCGAATTCGCAGGCGTCGGTCGAGTATTCGCGACAGATTTGCGGACGGGTGTCGTAGATGCCGCAGCGCTGGTCCGCTTGCAAATGATCGCAGCAATTGTGAACGACCAGGTACCAGTTTTCGTCTTCGATGAACACCGAGACCTGCCCGTGCAGCAAGTACCAGCGAATGAAGTCGAAGTCCTGCCAGGTAGTGGGCGTTTCGATCGGCAGCGCGAAGTAGCGGCAGCACTTGGCGGTGCAATGGGCGCAGAGCACCTCGCCCGGCGCTAGATCTTCACGTCGAATTTTCTTGATTTCGGCGATCGCCATGCGCGATGGTCATGAATAGGATTGGGCCAGAGCGCGACGCTGGCGTCGCGCGGAGCATCAGAGTAGCAAACGGCGCGCAGACTGACCAGCGGCCAACATCACACAGCGCTCACCACGACCGCGCACAGCTAGGCGGTCGTAAACGCGACCGCCGCCGACTGTCCACCGGCAGTGGTGTTCACCGAGACGCATGCGCGCTTAACGCAGCTTGCCGGCTCGTCGCGGACCAGTTGAATAGGGCAAGCGGGATCAAGCTGGTCGCAGTTCAGCGTCCGCGGCACGATCCCTTCGACCAGCGCCAGCAAATTCGCCGCAAACTCGACCGCGCCGCTGCCGGCGCCTAGATTGCCGAAATAGCTTTTGGGGGCGAAGACCCGCGATTTTGGCAAAACTTCGGCCAGGGCGCGAGCCTCACGGCGGTCGTCGTTGGGGGTGCCTAGCCCATGTGCGCCGACATGTCCCACATCGGTCGGCTTGAGTTGTGCCCCGCGGAGCGCGGCCGCGACGGAGCGCATGATGCCCTTTGAGCAGTGCGTCGATCCATTTTGCCCGTTGTCAAAGCTCGATCCCCAGCCGGCAATGCGCGCCAGCACCGGGGCGCCGCGTCGCTCGGCATGCGCGCGACTTTCAAGGATCACCGCCGCGGCGCCTTCGCCGCGCACCTGGCCATCGCGCGCCAAGTCAAAGGGTCGTGCCGCCGACGCCGGCGGGTCGCAGCGCCGGCTCAGTTGGTCATAGAGGCAACTGCGCACCCAATCGTAGGGGTGCATGCGCGACGCGGAGCTGCCTGCAATCATCACATCGGCGGCGCCACGGGCAATCACCGCCGCCGCCTCGCCAATGGCGAGCAGGCCGGAAGCCTCGGCGCTGCAGACGGTGTTGTTGGGCCCGCGCGCGTCCTTGGCGATGGAGATGTGGGACGCCAACATATTGGGAAGGTTCTTAAGCATGCTCAGCGGATACATGGCGGCCGCGCCATCTTGACCCCAGCGCTGAAAATCGAACTGGGCGCTCTCCATGCAACTGCGGTAGGCGTCGGCGATTTCTTCCAGGCTGTTGCGAATTCGATCGGCGCCAAAGACGACGCCGTACCGATCGGGATCGACCGCTCCCGACTCGAAATGCGCATCCACGCAGGCCAGTTCGACGGAGGCGACCGCGAATTGCGCGCAGCGCGACATGATCTTGAGGTTCTTGCGTGGTCGCACGTACTCCTTGGCGTCGAAATCGCGAACTTCGCCGGCGATGCGCACCGGAAATTCCGCAGTGTCGAATTGCGAGATCCAATCGATCCCGCTTTGCCCGGCCAAGAGCGCGTTCCAAAACGCTTGCCGGCCCACGCCAATGGGGCTCACCACGCCAACGCCGGTAATCACCACATCGGCTGAGCGGGAGTGATCGACGAGGTGGGGCATTTCCATTGACACCGGTATGGGGGGACCTGCGATGCCAAATCGGCGCTCGCCGCCGCCAGCCTTAGGGAACGGCGGTAGTTAGGGGATTTAGCGGCGTCGTGCCTACGTCACGACTTGGGGCGTCCCGGTTAACTTCGCCCGGGTTGCCTATCTTCGCTCGTTTTTGACGCAGGGTCAAACGGCCGAGCCGCTGAATGGCGCCATTCGGCTTGTCGGACCCCCGGTGTTCTCGTATTCTCCGCCGCCCCACCAAAGGCCAGCGTCACCTGGCGCGGACCTCCCTAAGGCGGCCCCTGAAACGGTTTTGGCATGACGCCACGCGTAACGACCAGGCCACGATGCCTTGCAGCACTGTTTGCAGCGAGCGTGCTGGCCGGTTGCGCGGCGCCGCCACAGCCGAAGCTCAGCGCGGTGCCGACGGCGGCGTTTCGACCGGCTCGCGCCCCGAGCGATGCCGCCGAGTCGTCGTCAGTAGATTCAGCGCAGAGCGCTGATGGGGTGTTACAAGATGCGCTGCAAGCGGTCGCGAAGGGGCAATCGGCGCAGGCGGCACGTGAGCCATCGAACGACGCAGCGGCCGACGAACTACTGGCGGAAATCGAGGCTTTGGGCACGCTCAGCGCAGCGGAACAAACTCGGCTGGCCGCCGACCTCCAGCGCACCGATCCCGCGCTGCGGCAGCAGATGCTGGCGCTAGTTCGGGCTGCCGCTGCTGATCAATCGCGCGGTGAGCAACGCGCCGAAGCGAAAGCGGTCGCCGCCACTGTGGATGGCGAGGCCAGTCGCGAGGTAGAGGAGGCCGCCGGACCGCGCGCCGCGCGCCGCACTTCCCATTCTGCGTTAGCGCAGCGCGAAGCGAGTGAGGAACTCAATTCTGAGCGACATAGCGCCAAATTGGCGCCGCGTCGAGGAGAGCGGCCAACCGCCGCTGCCGATCCAGAGCAGACAGCTACCGATGAACCGCGACCATTACCCAATACTGAAGAGCCGGCGCCGATGGACGTGGCGCGAGCCAGCGGCATGAGCAAAGGCGAATCGCGCGCCAATCCGATCGCCGCGTCATCGTACACGACTGGCGCCGGGGAAGCCGATCCGACCGGCAATGCGGTGGCGGCGGCCTCGTTCGAGCGCCCCGCGGCGGCGCACCGCGCCGCCAGTGGATGGAAGGACCGCCTGCGCGATTTGGCGATCGAACTACAATCGGAGGCGGAGGGAACGGAGCTTGGTCAGCGGCAGCGCGAAGTGTATCAACGGCTACTGTGGCTAATGGCCGGCCAGCGCGAAGACGCGCTACGTTCGCTGCCGGGGGCCGAACCGGCCGAGCAAGAGTTTTGGTCGAAGGAGTTGTATGGCCTGTGCGCGCTGCTGGACGAAGAGCGAATTCCCGACACCGATCGCCGCGCCGCCGAGGCCGCGCTGCATCTGGGGGACGCTGCCGCTCGACTGCGTGAGACCGCCACGCTGGTCGTGCGCAATCTCTCCTTCTGCACCGAAGTGGCCAGCTTTGGTGTATCGAAACCGTTCGAGAAATACGAGTTTCGGCCGGGACAGGAGGTGCTGCTCTACGCCGAAGTGGAGAATTTCAAGAGCGAGCTCTTGCCCGACGGATTCAAGACAAAGCTCAACAGTCGCTATCAGATCTTTGACAAAAGCGGGCAGCAGGTGGACCAGCGCGACTTTGGGGCCACCGAGGATCTGTGCCGGAATCGTCGTCGCGACTTTTTCATTCGCTACCAGTTTGCCATGCCGCAGCGTTTGTACGACGGCGCGTATACCCTCAAGCTGACGATCGAGGACGCGCAGGGCGAAAAGATCGGGCAGTCGTCGATCGACTTTGTCGTGAAGGACGCCAAACCCTCGGGCGAATGAGGCGCCGTGCGGCCGGTCAACCGCGCCGCGCCAGCCGACAGAGCGCCTCGACTCCGCGCTCGAGCGTGCGCTGGTCAGCGGCGTACGACAAACGAAAATGCGTGTCTTGCCGGCTGAAGACGTTGCCGGGAATGACGAGCACGCCCGCCTCGATGGCGCGTGTGACGAACTCGGTTGCCGAACCATGTGGGGCGCGCGGAAACATATAGAACGCGCCACCGGGGCGAACCAGGTCGAAGTCGTCTTTCAGTCCGGTGTACATGAAATCGCGTTTGGCTCGGTACTGCGCTAGTTCGGCTTCGAGCCGCATTTCGAGCGCTTTGATTCCCGCCCATTGCACTGGCTGCGGCGCGCATACGAAGGTGTATTGTTGCAGTTTGATCATCTCGTCGATCACAGCGGATGGTCCGTGGGCAAATCCCAGTCGCCAGCCGGTCATGGCATGGCTCTTGGAAAAGCCGTCGATGACGATCGTCTGATCGTTCCAGCGCGCGGGAGAAACGAACGCCCCGTCGTAGCAAAACTCGCGATAGATTTCGTCACTCACCAGCGCGATGCCGCGTTCGGCCGCGAGTTCCGCCAGTCCTTGTGTTTCCGACGCCGTCGCCACTACGCCAGTCGGATTGGCGGGGCTGTTGAACAGAATCAACTTGGTCCGAGAGGTGATTGCCGCTGCGACGCGATCGAGGTTGATGCGAAAATCAGGGTAGGTGTCTACGAGTATCGGCGTGCCGCCGACGAGGTTCACCAGCGGTTGATACATCACAAAGAACGGATCGAAGACGATGACTTCGTCACCCGGGTTAACCAACGTGAGCATCGCCACCACCAGGCCGCCGCTGGTGCCGCTGGTGACGAATACATTGCGATCCACGTGCCGTAGGTCGGCGTCGACACGATGTTGCAACTCCTGGCAAAGCGGCGCAATGCCTTGCGTTGGCGAATAGGCATTGCGCCGATTGCGAATGGCGTCGATCGCCGCGTCCTGAATTTCGCGCGGCACATCAAAGTCGGGCTGGCCAATCGATAGATTGATCGGGTCTTGGAGCTTGCCCGCCAGTTCGAATACGCGGCGGATGCCCGAGCTATCGAACGTGCGCATCCGATCGGCGATCCAGGAGCGGGGCAGGGCAGGGGGCATGTGGTTGGTCCAAATGGTAGCGGCAGGGCAGGGGGGAGGCAGCGATCAGGGGCATCGTATGCCGCCGCGTGCGAGATTGCCAAGGGACGGTCGCCGGCAACCAACGGCCAAGACAAGTGACGCTAGGGCAAGGTTCTTTTCGCCCCCTGGAAAGTGCTGCGCCGGGCGCTAGCTGCACGAGTGGCCGCGATCGGCGGCGGCGCCACAGGGGGAGGCTAGCGCGGTTTTGAACACGCGCCAGGCCAGCAAGCAGCAGCGTTGCCGCGTGGGGGTCAGGCGGGGGCCGAAGAGCGTCAGCATGTCGGTGGCGGCGAAGCGAGCCGCCTCTTCCACAGGCTTGCCGTACAGATGTTCTAGCAGCATCGACGCCGCGGCCTGGCTCACGCAGCAGCCATCGCCGTGGAAGCAGGCATCGCACACGCGACCATCGGGGGAGATTTCCAGCTCGATGGCGATATGATCGCCGCAGAGCGGATTGTCGTCTTCAAAACGATGCGTCGCATGCGGGCAATTGCCACAATGCCGCGGATTTTCGTAGTGCTCGAGTATGCGCTGCTGATATAGGTCGTCGTCGACCATGCAATTGGCCCTTGGGTCGCAAATGTGCTTGTGGTCGTATTCTAGCTGGCGCGGGCGTTTGCCTCCATTGGCAGAGGCCAGCGTCGCCTGGCCTACTTTGCCGCCTGGGCAAATGGCGTCGGCCCAAACCGTCGAATTTGACCGCGCATTATGAAATTTCGTTGCATTGTACGAATGCCAATAAAACACACGGCGCGCCCTGGTCGAAAGCTAGCAATGAGAGTTGCAGGTCGAAATATGTCCGCCTGCGGCCTCATTTCAATGCAGTGAACGGTCAAGCAAGGCCGCGGTGATATGAGACGGATATTTTGGACGGCGCTGGCAGGGGGATGGTTTGCCGCCGCGTCGTGGGGCGCCGAGAGTGAGAAGCTGCTGGACGATTTCGACGTTAGCCGCCCGGCAAATAATCTTGTCCTGACGGCCGCTGCTCAGCAGCAGCCAGCGCCAGCCGCAGGCGTCAAGCCGCCGCCCAAACCAGCGGCGCCGCCCAAGGGACCATTCGCCAACTCGCCGCCAACGTTTATCTTTCCGCGGCTGGGCCACTTCATTAACTTTCCGACCGGCCCCGGCTATTACTCGGCGGCCGATTGGCTGACGGGCAACTACCGCGAGAAGGCGCCGCCGTTTCCGTGGGGCCGCATCAGCCTCAAGGCTCAGCCCTTTTACGATCTCGATTTTCGCTATCTCGACGATCCTAAGAACACCTACCACATGTGGTCGGACGGACTCAAACGCCGTCGGATCGGCGATGGCTGGATCTTCTCGACGGGTGGCGAGTTTCGCGATCGCTACATGAACGAAGTCGACTCGCGACTGACTCAGATCAACAACAGCTATGAGCAGATTCGCACAATGGCCTATGGGTCGATGTACTACTACGATGACTTCGGCGTCTTCGTGCAGTACATCGACGCGCAGCACTTTGGCCACGAGTTGACCCCGCTGCCGATCGACGTGAACCGATCCGATCTGCTCGACCTGTTTGTCGACGTGAAGGTGATGGAGTGGGAAGACAAGCCGGTTTACGTTCGCGGTGGTCGGCAAGAGCTTTTCTTGGGATCGCAGCGTCTGGTGTCAAACCTCGATTGGGCCAATACGTTGCGGACCTTTCAAGGGGTGCGGGCCTTCCGGCAGGGGGAAAATTGGGACATGACCGGCTTTTGGGTCCAACCGGTTCCGCCCGACCCCTCGAACTTCGACTCGCCCGACGAAAATCAAAACTTCTCGGGGTTTTGGAGCACGTATCGCAGCAAGCCAGGGCGTTTTTGGGATTTTTACGCGTTGAACCTGGACAACGACAATCCCGTCGCGCAAGGACAAGGGGGCGCGGTGGGAGGAGTCAATGTCACGACGTTGGGATCGCGCGCCGTCGGGGATATCGACAACACCTGGCTCTACGACCTGGAAGGGATGTTTCAGATTGGTAAATACGCCAATCAGCAATTGCAGGCGGGAGCGGTCACAACGGGCGGAGCGTACTGTTTCAAAGACCTGCGGATGATGCCGCAGTTGTGGGTCTATTACGACTACGCATCGGGCGACACCAATCCCGGGCAGGGGAGCAAGTTCGGCACCTTTCAACAGTTGTACCCATTCGGGCATTACTACCTGGGCTGGCTCGATCTGATCGCGCGTCAGAACATTCAAGATTTCAATATGCAATTTGTCACCTTCCCGGCCAATTGGATTTGCTTTATCGCGCAGTATCACAACTTTCACTTGGCCGAGGCGCGTTCGCCGCTGTTCAATGCGGGGGGCGTCGGGCAGCGCGTCTCTCCCGACGGATCGGCCGGCACCGATGTGGGGGACGAGCTTGATTTGATCGTCAACTTTCATCTCACCGCGCACCAGGACATCTTGATCGGCTACAGCAAGCTGTTCGCGGGCAATTACATTCGCAACACCGGACCCGATGTGTCGCCGGAGTTGCTCTATGTGCAGCATCAATTGCGCTGGTGATACGAGCAGGCTGCTGGTTTGACGCTGGTTTGCCGCGCGGCGTATAGTGGGCCCGCCTACCTGTCGCGCGCGAAACCAGGGCGTTTTGTGATCACCATCATCGATTACGGATCGGGCAATTTGCTGTCGGTGGCCACCGCGTTTCGCCGGCTGGGCGCCGAGATCACCGTGTCTTGCCAGCCGGCCGACGTGCTAGCCGCAGAACGGATCGTCTTGCCGGGCGTTGGCTCGCTGGCGGATGGGATGAACCGCCTGCGCGAAACGAGGGTGGCTGAAGCGCTCGAGCGTAAAGTGGTCCAACAGCGGACCCCGATTCTCGGCATTTGCCTGGGAATGCAGATGTTTTCGCGCCGCAGCGAAGAGGGGGACGCGCCGGGTTTTGGTTGGATCGACGCGGAGACGCGCCGTTTCGCGCCGCCCGCCGACAGCGCGCTCAAGGTGCCGCACATGGGCTGGAACGAAGTGCGACTGGCGCGGCCGCACGCCATTGTGCGACAAGTGCCGAGTGGAGCGTGTTTTTACTTTGCGCATTCTTATCATGTGGTATGCGAAGATCCCGCCGATGTGTTGGCTACCACCAATTTTGGCGGAGAGTTCACATCGGCGGTGCAGCGCGAGCATGTGTTTGGCTTTCAGTTTCATCCGGAAAAAAGCCACGAATTGGGCGCGCAATTGATCCGCAATTTTCTCGACTATCGCGAGTAGGCATGCTCAAGACGCGCGTCATTCCTTGTTTGCTCCTCCGCGAGTGGGGCATCGAAAAGAGCATCCAGTTCAAAGATCATGTCTACGTCGGCAGCCCAATCAATGCCGCTCGCGTCTTCAACGCGCACCATGTGGACGAGTTGATCTTGCTCGACATCCAGGCCACTGGACAGGGACGTGGACCGATCCGCGAGATCATCGCGCAAATCGCCGAAGAGACCTGCATGCCGCTGACCGTGGGGGGAGGAGTGCGCTCGTGCGACGAGGCTTGGAAACTGTTGCAAGCGGGCGCCGACCGGATTGCCATCAACACCTATGGCGTGGAGCGGCCCGAGATTTTTCGCGAGGGCGCCGAGCGCTTCGGTCGGCAATGTATGGTCGCTTCGATCGACGCCCGCCGGCGCGCGGATGGACAGTACGAAGCCTTTACGCATGGAGGAACGCGCGGCACGGGACGCGATCCACTCGACTTGGCGCTGGAGTTCGAGGAGTTGGGAGCGGGCGAGATATTGCTCAATTCCATTGATCGCGACGGCACGATGAGCGGCTACGACATTGAGTTAATACGACGGGTGGCCGACGCAGTGAAGATTCCGCTCATCGCGCTGGGCGGGGCGGGAAAGGTTCAGCACTTTGCCGCGGCGATCCACGAGGGGCACGCCGCGGCCGTGGCCGCCGGCGCGTTTTTCCTATTCTATGGCCGGCGTCGCACCGTGCTCATCACCTATCCCAACGACGAGGCGCTGGCCGGCGCGATCGGTAGCGACTTGGTGCGCTGGAAGAATATTGAGGCCCCGACTAAGGAGTGAAGCGCAACGAGGCCCGAAATTCCCGGATCACCGTGAAAGTCGGATCGGTGGCTTTGGCCGCCAAGTCAATACGGTAACCCTGGTCGACGGCGCGGATGTTCAAAGAGTCTCGCTCGACGGCACGCGGCGCGCGAGGATGGCGACGACCTGCTGCCCCTTGCGCGTGACGAACAACGTGCCACGTCCGTCGCCTTGCAACGGCAATCGCCGGCGCAGTTTTTCGGGATGGATTTCCACTCCGCGCTGTTTGATTTCGATTTCGCTCCAGTGTTGGGCACGAACCAGTTCGATGACGGCACGCTCGCGAAACGGGACGTCGGCGATGATTTGGAAACTGGCGCACAGGGCGCCAGCGAGGGGCGAGTCGCTGGTCAGATAGATGGCGCCAGGGGCGATCGCGGCAAGCTGGTGCTGGTTGGCCAGCGCTCCCACGAGTTGGCTGGCGATCACCGCAGCGTCGGGTTCATGCAGATAGCCACTCAAATGGCTGGCGACCGAGCAAATCTCGCGTGGGGCGCCAGATAGCGAGGCAGTCGCTTCCCCAGAAATGGAGACCTGGGTCGCCCGGCGTGAGCCGGAGTCTCTCGCAAGCGAGCCGAACCAGGCCACCAATTGGCGACATTCGCCGCCGCGGCTGATCCATTCCAACTCGGCCGCTGACTGCCAATGTGTCGGCGGCTGGCTGGCCGGGGCCAGTTTGATGGCGCCGGCGGGTTGTTCCTCCAAGAGCCGGTCCATCCATTCGGCATTGGGCTGAAACTGATCGACTTGGGTGGTGCGGCGACCGCTGGCGGCACGGCGATCAGGATCGATATGCCAGGCGGCGAATTCTCGCCAATCGCGCGTGGTCACATCGGCAAGGATCGACTCGCCGCGTCCCTCGTGACCAGCGACCCGCAAATTCTCTTGCGACAAGAGACGCACGGCCGCGTCGCTGTCGACGCCGACCGTGGGGCCGCGCGCCGCTAGTGCCAGCAGATCGCCACCCACGCCGCAGCACAGGTCGACGATTGGTTGATCGTTGGGAAAACGCCCGGCCTTATAGGCCGCGATGGCGTGGTCGGTCGCTTGTTCCAAAGCGATGCGAGTGAAGTACATTTGCGCAGCAAGGGGGAATTTGTCTCTCGCGCGGTGGCGGAGATCGACTTGCGCAAGCGCCAGGCGAGCACGCGCGGGCCCAAGTGTCGCACGCAATCGGCGCGACTGCGCCAATTCGCCATCAGGCGAAGTGGCCAGTTGCGCGAGCAACTCCCCCACCTCTGGCGAAATCAGCCACTGAATGTCGTCGATATCTGCGATTGGTGCGCGAGCGGTCAAGAGCGTGTCGTGGAGAAAGCGGATGGCTGGGCGAAAATTCACTTGAACTTGGCCAGTGAATGCCAATGATGAAGTACAGGCGTGGTTGTCTCAACACCCCAGGTCGACTGCCGACGGCATTCATGAACGAATTGGCCATCTATCTGCACTTGGCGCAGGCGAGCCATCGCCGCCGGCGACCGCTGGTTCGTGACAAACTACTGGTATTGGCGGGCGTGATCGCGCTGGGCCGCAATCTGGATCAAATCGCCCAATACTGCCGACAGCTCATTCTCACGCACAATCCGGCACATCTGGTGGGGCATTGGGCTAGCTTTGACGCCGCATTGGCCGATGACGACTTTCGCATTTATCTGCGACGCTTGGCACGGCTTTACCCACTGGAAAAGGCGGAGCATATGCTCCAGTCGTGGGGGATCGATCTGGCTCATGAGCGTCATTTGTACCTCGACGACCATGAATATGCCGCCGGTATTTTAGGCGCCACACCCGATCTGTTGGCCGCTTCCACCTTGCAACCGCCGGTGCGCCGCGTGGAGTGTGGACGGGGAGAACCACGGGCGCCGCTTGCCGCTCGACTTTCTGCCCGGTTGAAGTCGCTGGTTCGTTTCTTGCGATAGCGACGTTTTCTCCGCATCTCTGTGGATTGGTTGTGACGAGCGCGAAGACTGCGCCGTCGGGGCGACGGACGATCAATCTGACAAGTCTCCGCGCGCCGATACTGTTCGATGACGGGCCGTGCTATTCATCGCGTCCGCGCGGAGCGAGATCGGAATGGGTCGACCAGGATTATTGGGCTTGGGGCTCGCGGCGGCGATCGGCCTGCCCTATGTGACTAGCCCCGACAGCGGCTTGCGCAAGTGGGCCAATTCGGCCGTGGAAAAGCCGGCGGCAACGAGCACCGCCGCGGCAGCCGGACTCTCCGCCGCTGGTTCGGCGCCGAACGCCAGCCATCCGGTCACCCGCCCGGAGGGGCAACCAGTGACCCATCTGGGTGAGGTCTTTCGCTTTGATGTTACGACTGGCTGGGTGCTTGCCCGCTGGCCGCGCGTGACGACTCGATTGGCCACGCTTGACCTGCAAGGTTATCGCGTGGCGCTGGTCACTGGCACCAAGGAGAGCGATCTGGCGGGCTCGTTGACGTATTACTTCAACCCGGACCAGCGCGTGCAGCGCATCGCCTTCAAAGGGACAACCGGCGACACGCGCATGTTGGTGGCATTGCTTTCGTCGCAGTTTGGGTTCGTACGCACAGCGACGCCCGATCCGCATTTGCACCTGTATCAGGTGAAGGAGGATCGTGAGGTGGTCAGCGAACTGCGGATCCATTCGATCAGCACGATCAAATCGACCGATCCGCACGGTCGCTTTCAGGTGGCGCTGGTGATCGAGCGCCCCAGCGAGTCCTAGGCTCGCCAGTCATGCGAGCGAAGGCGAGGCGCTAAAGTCGAACACGCTTTCGCACCACGCCGCGACGGCGAGGGTTTGCGCTTCGCCCAAGTTGGGACCAATCAATTGCACCGCGACCGGCAGGCCGTTATCGGCCAGTGAGCAGGGAATAGATACAGCCGGAACGCCGGCGTAGCTCCACGGCGAGTTGAACACCGGGTCGCCGGTTGTGGACAAGTCGCGCGGCGCGGTGTCGCAGGTGGCCGGCAGCAGGATCGCATCGACCTCCTGCAATGAATCGTGGACGGCGTGGCAGAAGCGCTTTTGATGTTCGATCGCCGCGACATATTCGCCGGTTTCGATCGCCAGACCTTCATCCAGCAGCGTGGTGATCTGCGCGCCATACTGTTCGCGTCGCTTGGCGAACAGATCGCGATGGAGGTGCGCGGCCTCCACCGCCATGATGCGGCGGTGCATGGTGTGGACTTCGTCGAAGCCGGCTGGCAGCGGCAACGGTTGGATGGTGGCTCCCGCCGCGGCGAGTCGCTGTATCGCGGTCGCGGTAGCCTGTCGTACCGCGGGGGAAGACCGCTCGTGGAAGAAATCCGCGACGGTCCCTAGTCGCGGCGGATAGCCGGCATTCAACAGCGACGCATAGGCAGGCGCTTGCATTGGAGCTAAGTTATTGACGGCGGATGGATCGGCCAGCACTTGCAGCAAGATTGCCAGGTCTTCGACACGGCGCGCCAGCGGGCCGGGATGATCGAGGTGATAGGTGAGCGGTACGACGCCAGCATCGCTAATTAGCTGAAAGGTTGGTTTGCAGCCCGCGATGCCGCAGTAGCTGGCGGGGCGAGTGATCGAGCCGCCGGTCTGCGAACCGATTGCCGCCAGGCACATGCCGAGCGCCACGGCCGCCGCCGAGCCGCTGGATGATCCGCCGGGGGTACATTCAAGATTCCAAGGATTGCGGGTCGGCGGTGGGTCGAACGACGCAAATTCGGTGGTGACGGTCTTACCGACGAGAATGGCGCCGGCCGCGCGCAACCGCGCCACTAGCAGCGCGTCGGCCGCGGCCGGGCGATCGGTGGTCAAGAGCGAACCGGCCCGGGTGGGCCAGCCCTCGACATCGATCAAATCCTTGATGCCAATCGGTATGCCGTGCAGCGGCCCGAGCCAGCGCCCCTGGGCCGCGGCCAGATCGGCTTCGCGAGCTTGTCGGCGCGCGTCGTCGCGTGCGACCAGGACCCAAGCTCGCACTTGCTCTTCCCATTGATCGATGCGCGCCAAGCACTGTTCCAGCAAGTCGCTGGCGGTCAATCGCCCTGCGCGCAGCGCGCTGGCGGCCTGAGCAAGGTTCCAATTTTCGCGCATGCGACACGAATTTCTAGGGAGATTGAAACGACCCGGGAATACGACGGGTATGTACGGTGCGCTGCGCGCCATGCCAGCTGGATGCAGAAGTTACCGCAAAAATTCTTGCAAATCTTGGCCAATCTTATGAGAATCCGGAAACGAGCGCCGGCTTTCAGGGCCGAGATCGGCGCCACTGGGGACCCTAGCGAATGAATTTTCCCTTGGGCCAAATCGTTGTCACGCGGCGCGCAGAGGAACTGCTCGAAGCGTCGGGACTGACGATCAACGACCTGCTGCAACGGCACCGGGCGGGTGATTGGGGAGACTCGACCGCCGAGGAACGGCGACTCAATGAGCACGCGCTGGCGAACTCGATGAGCGTGATTTCCAGCTTTCTCGTTGGCGCCGGCGAGCGATTGACGGTCCATACGCGACCTGACCGCAGTGTGACGATGGTGCATGTGGCGCCCGCCGTGAGTCGAGTAGCGCGTACGGCTTGACAGGCCACCAAGATTTGCGGGCTAACCTTGCCGCTAATAACGCTGTTTCTTGCTGCGCGGCTTCGCTATTCTGGTGCTCCTTGACGCGTACCCGAGGCTCTCGGCCAGCAAGCAATATGATCTTTGGGCCAGTCTTCACGGCCGAAATCATCACTAGCAGCAGGCGGCGGCGCAACTTTTCATTGCGTATCGGCTACGGCTTGTTGTTGCTGGCGGCGCTGTGCATGGTGTACTCCGAGTATTGGCGCCCGCGGCGGCGTGGCACGGTGCAAGAATCGGCCATGGCCGCAAGCGCCTATTTTAGCACGTTCGCCACTTTGCAACTGTTGGGCGTGGTGATGATCGCGCCGGCGCTGGCGGCAGGCGCCATTGCCAGCGAACGAGAGCGCCGCACCATCGAGTATCTGTTCGCCACCGATCTATCGAACTGGGAGATCGTGTTTGGCAAGTTCATGGCGGCTTTGCTGCGATCGGTCGCCTTTCTGCTGGTGGGGCCGCCAATTCTCTCGCTGGCGATGTGGATGGGGGGGGTGGGCATCGACCGCTTGTTGGCAGTGCTGTTGATCACCCTCAGCACGCTGGTGGCGGTCACCGCGCTGGCGGTGGCCGTGTCGGTGTGGTCGCCCAAGGCGCGGCAGGCGGTCGTCCGCTGTTATGTGGCGCTGTTAATTTTGCTGCTCGTGCCCGCGTTCTTGAATTTGATGCTCAGTGGCGGGATGTGGCAGTATCCCGCTTGGGCGCAATATTTCTTGAATTGGCTCGCCAGTACAGCGGAAACGGTATTTAACGCCAATCCATTCTATGTGCTTGCACAACTGATGGGTGCGACTGGGCGAGTGGGATTTTGGGAGTTGCTCGGACCGATGCTCCGCGATCACGCGGTGCTGGCGGCCGTGTGTCTGGTGGCAGCGCCGTGGGCCGTGCGGCGCGTGCATCTGCGCAAGTCTTCGGCGGGCGTTAAGGGGCCGTCGGCACGCGCTAAGCGGCGCGCGGTGGGGGATAGCCCGATGCTCTGGAAGGAACTGTACGCCGAGCGGATGGGCAACCGACTCGGCTGGGCAGGGCGCCTCTTGTTTTTCTTGTTATTTGCCAGTCTTGCAGGCTTCACCCTATGGGCATTCTTGCAAGCGCTGATCCACGACCCCAAAGATTTTGAGCCGTACGCGATCACGATTGCCGTGATTGCTTGCAGCCTGACAGTGCTCGGGGTCGGCGCGCGGGCGGCGACCTGCGTGACCGCCGAGAAAGAGCGCGACACCTGGTTGACGCTGGTCAGCACGACCCTCACGCCTCGCGAGATTGTGTTGAGCAAGTGCGCCGGCGCCATGAGCGTCGCGTTGCCGCTGTTGTTTCTCTTGGCAGCGCTGTGGATCATGACGCTGGCGCTCACGCCCGAATACTTTATCGCCATTCCGCCAACTCTGTTCTCGTTGACGGCGCTGGTGGCGTTCGCCGCAGCGCTGGGGACATGGTTTTCGTTGTGGTGTCAGAATTCGACGCGCGCCCTCGGCGCCACGCTCGGCACGCTGGTGCTGCTTGGGGGCGCCTATCTCCCCTTTGTCACTTGCTGCTGCGGCGGTATCTTCTTCAGTCAGTTTATTGGCACGGGGCCCAGCCACTTGGCCAATTTCGTCTGGCCACACGTATTCACGCCGTGCGGACCGTATTTGCTGGGACTGCCGAGCACGCTGCCGTCGCTGCTCCGTTACAACGGCAGTGATTTGTTCGAAATCGAGTCAGTTGGCTTCATGTCCTCATATCTGGTGGGCAATGCGGCGTACCTTGTGGCCACGTTCGCATTGTTGCAAAGATCAACCCTTGGCTTCGATGCGCTGGTGGGGCGGGTCACGGATAGCACCACTCGCTGGCGCCCGAGACTCTCGGAGCAGTCGCCTGCGCTCGCCGTAGTCATCGACATTGCCGCGCTCGACGACGAACCGGCGGAGGGTTCCGCTCATGCTCCGCCAGCGGAGCCGTAATGTGTGATGGCTAGCGCGTGATGCCTAGCGCGACCAATCGCCGGCCGCATTGGTGGAGCGCGGGGGCGCGACTACAATGCCGCGATGAAAGTTCAGCTCATGGTCACCTGTTTGAGCGATGTGTTGCGCCCCGCGGCGGCGCAGGCGACTGTGCGCTTGTTGCGCCGATTGGGACATGAGGTGACGTTTCCCGCCGCGCAAACGTGCTGCGGCCAACCGCTCTACAATAGCGGACTTGCTGATGCTGCCCGTCAGCAGGCGGAGCATACGCTGCGCGCCTTCGCCGACGAAGCGCCGGTGGTGACCCCTTCGGGTTCCTGCGCGGCGATGGTGAAGGTGGAGTATCCGCACTTGTTCGAGCCTGGAACCTCGCTGCGCACGGAGATCGACGCGCTGGCGGCGCGAACGTTTGAGTTTTCTGATTTTCTGGTAAATCAACTGGGAGTGCTCGACGTGGGGGCGAGGTTCGCCGGGCGCGTCACCTATCACTACGCCTGCCACTTGCGAGGGTTAGGGCTGGTGAACGAGGCGATTCGGTTGATCGAGCATGTGGAGGGCGCCACGTACGTGCCGATGGAGCACATGGACCAGTGCTGCGGATTTGGCGGCTCGTTCGCGGTGCGCTACCCACATATCTCCACGGCGATGGTAGACGACAAGACGCGCTGCACGCTGGCCACGCAGGCCGAGGTGGTGGTGGCCACCGACGCGGGCTGCCTGATGAACATTGGCGGTCGGCTGCGACGGCAAGGCGCCAAGATCGAGGTGCTGCATTTGGCGGAACTGCTCGATCGCCGCTAATTCGCGCGGAGAGTCGCGGGAACGCTCGGCCCTCCACTCGCCGCCGGTGAGGCTCGCCCTGTCGGCCTCTCGTGGTCCGACGTATGATGGTTGTGTTGCGAAGTTTTGGAATCGAGCAGCGGCATGGGCGTACCTCAGGTAGTGATTGTTGGCCGGCCCAACGTCGGCAAATCCAGCATATTCAATTGGTTGGCCAACAAGCGCCTGGCGATTGTCGAAGATCGCCCCGGCGTGACCCGAGATCGATTGAGCCATTTGCTGGAAGTGGACGATCGCTACTTCGAGCTGGTCGACACTGGCGGCATGGGGATCAAGGACGAGGACAACCTGACCGCGCACATCGAGCGGCAGATCGATCAGGCGATCGACTCGGCCGATGTCATTTTGTTTGTCGTCGATGGCCGCGCGGGGCTGACCGCGCTCGATCAAGATGTTTCCAAGCGGCTGCGCTATGTCCACGCGCCGGTGATTCTGGTGGCCAACAAATCGGACGCCCCCAGTCTCGACGCGGGCGCGAACGATTTCTATCGGTTGGGGCGCGGCAAGCTGGTGCTGACTAGCGCCACGCAGAACCGGGGCCGCGAGGAGTTGTTGGAGCAGATCGCCGAACGGTTGCCCCCCGCGCACGAGACCGACACGGTGGCCGAACCGGTGATGAAAGTGGCGATTGTCGGGCGTCGCAACACCGGCAAGAGCACCTTCGTCAACACGCTGACCAAAGCGGAACGGATGATCGTTAGCGAGGTTCCGGGCACCACGCGCGACAGTGTCGATGTGCGCTTTGATTTGGACGGCAAGCCGTTCGTGGCGATCGACACGCCGGGCCTCAAACGGGCCCGCAGCATCGGCACGGATCTCGAATACTACAGCTTTCATCGGGCGCAGCGCAGCATTCGCCGAGCGGACGTGGTGCTGTTGTTTTTTGACGCCTCGCAGCGGATCAGCAAGGTCGACAAACAACTTTGTCATTACATCGATCAGCAGTACAAGCCGTGCGTGTTCGTGGTCAACAAGTGGGATCTGCTGGTCGATGCGATGCCCACCGAGAAGTGGGCGGTGTACTTGCGCGACACGTTTCGCACGATGCAATACGTGCCGATCGCGTTCATCACCGGCGAGACGGGCAAGAACGTGAAGGCGCTGGTGAACCACGCGCAGATGCTGTTCAAGCAGTCGCGGCAGCGTGTGCCGACGCCTGATCTGAACAAGTTGGTCAAGGCGGCGCTGGAACGCAATCCGCCGCCCTATCACCAAGGGTTGCAGCCCAAAATCTATTACGCGACGCAGGTGAGCGAGCAGCCACCGACGATAGTGCTGTTTTGCAACAGCCCGCGTTCGATCGCGCCTGATTATCAGCGCTACCTATTGGGAGTGTTTCGGGATCATCTGCCGTTTTCCGAAGTGCCCATCAAGCTGTATCTGCGCAAACGGGACAGCGGCCAGAAACCGCGGGCCGCGGAGGGGCCCGACGAGTCGGAAACGGCTAAATCGGACTGGCACGAAGAATAGCAGCGGCGTCCGCGTCGATCAGTCCGCGCCGGGTGCGTGCTGGCGAAACAGGGCGTCCATCTGGCGATCGAACTGGCCGCGCGAGAGCACCAGATCGCAACCAGCGGTCTGCGCGGCGGCGAGGCGGGCCTCATGCACGTGGGGCGCAAAAGCGATGACGATGGGGCGTGGCGTGAGTGCGGCCAGTTTCGCCATGACGACGGCAGGATCAAGTCCGCGCAAGGCGAGATCGAGGACCACCGCGCGCGGCGTCGATTCGGCGGCCTTGGCGAGGGCCGATTCAACACTGAGCGCGGTGACCAATGCGGCGCCGGCGCGCGTGGCGGCGGCCTGGCACTTGGACGTCATCATCAAATCGCCGGAGACCAGCAGGATCGACATACGGCGAGTTTACTGCGAAGCGGCGGTTTTTTGGAATGGCCGAAATAGAGTAGTGGCGCTTCGCACCCCTGATTGCATCGGCTAACATCAAGGCAGCTTACAATCGCACGGAGGCGCAACCGCAATGAGCGCAGACAAGTCGCTGGGCACGTTCGCCGAGTTCTTCGCTGGGATTGGCCTGGTGCGGCTGGCGCTGGAGCAATGCGGTTGGGTGGCCGCGTTCGCCAACGACATCGACGCCAAAAAGGCCGAAATCTACCGGCATAATTGGCCTGACGACCAACACCTTCTGCTAGGCGACATCCACCAGATCGATGTCGAGAGTCTCCCCTCTGTCGAACTGGCGACGGGTTCGTTTCCGTGCAACGACCTTTCCATCGCCGGCAAATGGGACGGGCTGGATGGGCAGGAATCGTCGGCGTTTTGGGGGTTGGTAAGTATTCTTGATCGACTGGACGAACGGCGGCCGCCGCTGGTGCTGCTCGAAAATGTCGTGGGCTTCTTGCAGCGCAATGGCGGGCGCGACCTGGAGACGGCGCTATTGGCGCTGAACGAACTGGATTACTCGGTCGACGTGATGCTCATCGACGCCGTGCGGTTCACGCCGCAGAGCCGCCCGCGGCTGTTCGTGGTCGCCAGCCAGGGACAGCGCCTCGATCGGCGCACGACGTCTTGCGAAAGCGATGTGCGGCCCAAGAAGCTGGCGCAGTTCATCCATCTCAACGACCATTTACGCTGGGACGTGCGCGAGCTGCCGGCATTGCCGCGCAGCGCCTTGCGCGTGGCCGACATTGTCGAAGACCTGCCGGACGACGATCCTCAGTGGTGGAACCGCGAGCGCGCGGAGTATTTCATGGGCCAACTCAGTCCGCGCCATGCGGAGCAGGCGGCGTCGATGATCGCCGGCCCACAGGTTAGCTACGCGACCGCGTTTCGACGCGTGCGACAGGGCCGAAGCATGGCGGAACTGCGGGTCGACGGCATCGCCGGTTGCCTGCGCACGCCGCGCGGTGGGAGCGGACGACAAATACTGTTCGCGGCGGGTCTCGGCGATTATCGGGTGCGCTTGCTCACGGCCCGCGAATGCGCCCGACTGCAGGGTGTGTCCGACGACTATGTGATCGACGTGCCGACGAATCAGGCGCTGTTTGGTTTTGGCGACGCGGTCTGTGTGCCGGTGATTCAGTGGATCGCCACGAACTACCTGGGGCCGTTGTTGCAAGAGCGCGGCGTCGCCGCGTTAACCGGGGCGGCGGGCGGCTGAACCGATGGCCGACAATATCACAAGCGCCGAGCGTTCGCGGGTGATGCGCTGCGTGCGTTCGGTCGACACGCGTCCGGAGCGGATGGTGCGTTCGATTGTGCATCGGTTGGGTTACCGATTTCGACTGCATGTTCGCGAGCTGCCGGGAACGCCCGACATGGTGCTCGCGCGGCTGCGCACGGTGATCGAAGTGCGCGGCTGTTTTTGGCATGGTCATGCCTGCGGCCAGTGTCGGATACCGGCGACGCGGCGCGGTTATTGGCTGGACAAGATCGAACGTAACCGGCGGCGCAACGCGCGCACGAGTCGGGCCTTGCGGCGGGCTGGCTGGTCGGTGCTGGTGGTGTGGGAATGCGAAACCCGCCAGCCGCAGCGATTAAGCGCGCGTCTGGCGCGGCTGTTGGCTCGATCATTGCCATGATGCTCTGTCGTTTAAGGCATACGGCTTATTGCGACAAGTCGTTGTACAGTTTCGAGGGTTGGCGACAGACAACGATGACGCCATTGCGCATCGCGAGAGCGATGTCTGCCGCGGGCCATACTTGGTCGCGTCTGAGTATTGTTTTGATCGAATTCGATAGCTGGCCTCGCGCTTGCCAAGCAACAGGGGTTGTTTGACACGGCGATCGATCTGAAGATGTGTGCATGGATGATCGACTGCCACAATTGCTTGCCGCGCGCTTGGAGCGGCCGCTGCCCGGCCGTGCGGCGCAGCGCGATTTCGAACCGGAGCTAAGCTACGGTCGCCATTACGCGCCGGCGCCGGCGGAGAGCCGAGCGGCCGCCGTCATTGCCCTCTTGTATCCCAGCGACGACGGCTGGCTGCTGCCGTTGATTGTGCGGCCGCAGACGATGACCGATCACGCGGGGCAGGTCAGTTTGCCCGGCGGCATGATCGATCCGGGTGAGTCTCCAGCCAGCGCCGCCTCACGAGAATTGGAGGAAGAGCTGGGCGTCGACCGGCATAGTGTGCGGATCGTGGGGCAGTTGTCGCCGATCTACCTGTTTGTGAGCAATTTCAGCGTGCAAGCGTGGGTTGGGTTCTTCGGCCAGCGACCGCGACTGACGCCCAACCCGCACGAAGTGGCCGAACTGCTCGAAACGCCACTAGCGCATCTGGTTGACAAAACGAACTATGGGCGACACGCTCGCGACTTCAATGGCCTGCAATTTGGTGTGCCGCACATTCGCTTCAAGACGCATTACGTCTGGGGCGCGACGGCCATGATCTTGGCCGAGTTGATTGCTTTGGTGCGCGAACTTGAGGACGCTGCAGTATGCTAGCTTATTTAGCGTCTGTGGATGGCGCGGCAAGTTCCGCGGTCAACTCTTCGGCAAGCACCTGAAATCCGGCGCGCACCAGAGGCATACGCTGTGCGCTTGATTGACTGCGCCGCGCGGCGGCGCGCACGCGAACCCGGTCGGCCAGGCGTGGGACGCGCACTGATAGTTCGCCGTTGTCGGCCAGCGCGCCGCGCAGCCGATCGAGCGCGTGATTCACTTGCGCGCGGGTGGCGGCGGCCATCTGCTGCCCGGTGGGTGAATTGAGGTTGTCCATCACCAATCCGGCGGCGCACACCAGATCGAGATCGATGCGTGGGCCTCGCGCGCACTGTGTTTCGGCGGGTTGCTGCTGCGCAAGGTCGATCAGCTTGGCGGTCAGGTCGCCGCTGGTGGCGACGATGAACCGCTCACCGACAACGCCAATGGCCGGCGTGAAGTTATAGCGCATCCGTTCGCCGGTGGCGCCCGCCTCGGGCGCTTGAAAGCGCGAACTGGCGAAGAACGCCTCGCCGCGTTTGCCGCTGGTCATCAAGATTCTTGGAGTTTTCTCTTTGTCAGCCTTTTCATTGATGCCGCGAATCAGCCCCCAGTAGGTCGCCAGCAGCATCGATTTCGAGCGCCGCTGATCGCGCGGTTCAAAGATGATTGCAATGCCGGGCAACACGGGATCGGGACGAGTTTGCAAAGCGCTCAGATCTTGACGAGCAACGACGACTTGAATCTGCGGCTCAAGCTGCTCCACCAGCGGAGCGGCCGCCGCCAACAGGGGAAGCAGTTCGGCCAACTCCGGCGTTTGCCGTCGCAAAAGCACCAGCGCGTCGGGATCTTTGAAGCGGCGTTCCAGAATATCGATGCCTTCCGGCGTCAGATGTCCGCACATCGAGGCGATCGTTCCGGTCGGCATCAGCGGGCGCGGAACTGGATGCTCGTCGCACAATAGCGCCATGAAGCGAATGAAATCAACTATCCGCTCGAGGTGGGTTGATCCTTGTGGATCAGCGGCCGGAGCGTCGTGAGGAGCGGGTAATGCCTTTTTGGGCGCCGGCGCTGGTAGTTCCTCGGGCGCCGCTTTGATGGCCAACGGCATCGCCAGTAAGCTCAGCGCTATACCGATGGCTACCAACGCGCGAAACGCAAAATGGGTTGTGGGCAAGCTCTGGCCCATGCGCCGGCCTCCTCGTTATGATTCCCGGGTGCGCCACGTCGGTCGCCGTCGCGCACGCTTCGTGGAGCTACGGCTCTATTGTGAGCAGGACGCGCCAATCACACAACAGATACTCCGGTTTCCACGCCGATCTGACAGCCCCATGACCCATCGCGCACCGAAATCAAAGCCCAAAGCGGTGGTATTCGACCTCGATGGGCTGATGTTCAATACAGAGGAGCTTTACCAATTTGTCGGCGGCGAAGTGCTGCGTCGGCGCGGACACGAGTTCTCGGCGGACCTGCTGGACGCCATGATGGGGCGGCCGGGCGCTGTGAGCCTGCAAATCATGATCGACTGGCATCAACTCGACGACACCGTGGAACAATTGGCCACGGAGTCGGACGAGGTTTTCGCCACGATCTTGGACGAGCGGCTGGAGACGATGCCCGGCTTGTTGGAGTTGTTGTCCGCACTCGAGAGCGCGACAATTCCGAAGGCGATTGCAACCAGCAGCGGGCGCGCCTTTGTCACCGATGTGCTATCGCGATTCGAGCTGGCGCCGCGATTCGCGTTTATTCTCACCGCCGAGGATGTAGTTCAAGGCAAGCCGAACCCCGAGATCTATCTGACCGCCGCCCAGCGATTTGAGATCGAGCCGGGCGAAATGCTGGTGCTCGAAGACAGCCAGAACGGATGCCGGGCCGCGGCGGCCGCGGGCGCGTATACTGTCGCCGTGCCCAGCGGACACAGCTTGCGCCACGATTTCAGTTGCGTGTCGCTGCGAGTCGATAGCTTGGCGGACTGGCGATTGTACGAAGTACTTGGTCTGCCCGGCGCCTGAAAGGGCGTCAGGCCGCGCGAGCGGCGGCCAGCGTGTGGCTGCCGGCGCGTAGTTCGTCGAGATAGCCGTTGGTTGACTGCGCGGCGAAGCATTCCAATCCTTCGCGCAATAGTGGCATTGCTCGCCCAAGTTCGCGCCGCGCACGGCGTGTGTTGAGCGATGTTTCGGCGACAGGCCGCGCGACAGCAACAGTACACTCGGACGCTGTAGTCGAGCGAAAAGGTTCTACGCCAAGCGCGGCGGCCAGTTCGGCGCCAAAGCGATGCGGATTTGTCCGCTCCGCCCCCGTGATATGGTAGAGGCCGGTGAGTCGCGGTCTCACGGCGCCGAGCAGTAATTCGGCCAGATCGGAGGCCAAGATCGGCGTTGCGTAGCGTTGTCCATCCAGTTCCGGGTCGGCGCCGGCAGTCAGTTTGAGCGCCAGCGATTCGGCCCAGCAGGGTTCCTCTTCGGTGGCCGACCAGCCAAAGGCGTGCGTGCGGACCACCAACACCGGCAATCCTCGCAGCGATTCCTCCGACCTGCGGACGGCCTGCGCAAACGGCGTCGCCGCTGCCGCGGGCCATGTTTCTTCATGGAATAGACGTGGCCCAGCGAACACCGCATCGCTACTAAGTAGCGCAAACTGGCTCCCCCGCGAGATCGTGGCTTCGGCGGCCTGACGAATTGGATCGGCCGCGGCTCCGGTTATCTGGCGTTCAGCGGGCACGTCCCAGGCCGAGCGAGCGGCCGCGCCGGCGTACACCACCCAGTCGGGGCGATGTGATTCGATCGCCGCGACGACTGCGGACGGCTGACGAAGGTCGCAAGGTTCGGTGGAAGTGCCGGCCGGTTCTACCTCGAACTGGTCCCAAAGGCCAACGCAGTCCATCTGTTTGCCGCAGACCAACGCCAAGTTGGCGCCGAGCATGGTATCGACGCCGATGACCAGAACCTTCGTCATGGTGGCCTCCCTGCCAGCCGGATAGGTGAGTTTTTGGGCGGGCCAACAGTGTAATGACAGCAGCTTATTGGTCCAAGACGACTTGGCGCCAGCATGCCATGTCTTGACCTGTGACAAAATACGCCAGTAGACTTCCGCGCGCTTTCGCACGGATTGGCTTGCGATCATTATCGCAGGCAGCGCCCACTTTCCGCGGGCAAACGGACTTGAGGTGATTCATGGACGGAACCATTGCCGTGATCGAAGCCCGAGCTAGTGAGGTGTGTCGGCGCAAGCTGGAGCGTCGCTTGGGAGGAAAGTCGCTGTTGGAGTGGGTCGTGCGTCGGCTGGGAGAATCCGCGCGGCTCGAAAAAGTGGTGGTGGCGCTCGACGACGAATTTGACGCGGGGCAGATCGCGGAACTGGTTCCGCGCGGCGTGCCGGTGTTTCGCCATCGCGGAGACTGGCTGGCGCGCTACGCCGCCTTGGCGCATGCGCATCCGTGTCAGGCGTTGGTGCGCGTGGCGGCCGTCCATCCTTTGATCGACGCCACTTTGATCGATCGGCTGATCGCCGCCGCCGACGCGCATCCGAGTTGCGATTACATCAGCTATCGTTCCGGTCAGTCGCGCGCCGTGATCCTATCAGCCTTGGGCATGTTCGCCGAGTGGTGCCGCGCGTCGGCCCTGCTGCGCGCGGATCAACAGGCTGCGCATGCCGCCGATCGTCAGCAGGCGACGCGGTACTTGTATGCGCATCCCGAGCATTTTTCGACGCGTTTGCTGACGGCTCCGGCGCCGCTCGATCGCGCTGATTTGCGGTTGACGGTCGAGCACGACGAGGATTGGGACCATCTGGAGACGATCTTCGAGGCGCTGGGCTTTGACCGGCTGGATTGGCAGCAAATTACCGACTTTCTCGATCACCAGCCACGCATGCGGGCTCGCATGGCCGACCTCAATCTGCGCCATCTTGGAGCGGCGTAGTACGCGAGCAACCGACGCAATGCGGCCTGTGGAAAGGATTCCCATGCCGATGCAGGAAGGAGAATCGCGACGGGCGACAGCCCAACGCGTGGTGGCGCCCGACGCCAACGAACGCTCGCGGGGAGCGCGGGGCGCCGCATCGCCGTTGGCGGTCAGCGCGCTGCTGATGGAAATGTCTGGCGTCTTGCACGACGCCACGGTCTGGTGGCGCTGGATGGCCGCATTGATTCAGCGGCTTCATGGCGATCTGACGCCGGCGACGCTGCAGCGCGAATGGATCACAGGCTACTTGAACGCAGTGCGCTGTGGACAGCGCGAGTTTAGCGAAGCGCTGGAATCATTTCTTTGGGCGCAAGGCCTGTCGCGGGGCGAGATCGACGAGGCGCTGGCGGCCGGGCTGTCGCGTCGTCGCGATCTGGAGTTTGAAGTATTGCCGTTTCCGGGAGTGAAGAAGACGCTCGCGCGCTTGCGGCAACGGGGACTGCGCATGGGCATCGTCACCGACGCGGCGCATACGAGCGAAGAGTTGTCGCAACGCATTGAGAGACTTGGACTCGCCGGCATGTTCGAGACGGTGGTCTCGTCGGTTGAGCTCGGCTGCATCAAGCCCTCCGCGCCGGGCTATCGACACGCTGTCGGTCAACTCAACCTGTCCGCGGCGGAAGTCGCATTCTTGTCGACATCCGACCGCGACCTGGAGGGCGCGGCCGCCATCGGGCTGCGCACGATCGGGCTTGGCGGAGCAGTGTTGCGCGGCGATGCGAAGATTGGCAGCATTGAAGAATTGATGGCGACGCTTGAACAACGTGAATTGGCCAGCGTCTAAATCCTGGCAAGGGGTGCAGAACACGTGTCGAGCATAACGATCGAGACCAGCGCCGTTTCGCCCGTCGCCGGCTGGCGTCGCTTTCTTGCCGACAGTCTGTTGGTGGGGGCGGCGACCTTGGTATGCCAAGCGCTGGGCGTCTGTACCAGCATCCTATTTCGATTGCTGCTCGATCCGGCGCAGATGGGGGTGTGGCAAGCGCTCAAGATGGCGCTGGGTTACGCCAACTACGCCAACCTGGGCGTCAGCAAAGGGGCAGCGCGAGAGGTGGCCATTGCTCGGGGACGTGGCGACCATGTCGCCGCCGCGGCGTGCGCCAATCTGGCGTTCACCGCAAATACCGTGAGCAGTGCTGTTTATGGATTGGCACTTTTGGCCTTGGCCACGGTGATTCTCATCCAAGATGCCGGACCCTCGGCGCGAGCATGGTCGATGGGGCTTGCGGCGATGTCGATCTTGGTCGTCTTGCAGCGACACGTTTCGTTTCAAGTGACGCTATTGCGCGCCAGGCGATCGTTCGGCGTCACATCGCTGGTCAACTTATCGGAAGCAACATTGACACTCTGCGCCGGCGCGCTCTTGGTTTGGTGGTGGGGGCTGTTGGGCCTGTATCTGGCGACAGCCCTCACGTTGTTGGCCTCGCTGGCGTTGGTGGAGCACAACTCGCCGCGACTCGCCTGGTCGTGGGACCGCGCCGAATTGCGGCGATTGCTGCGGATCGGGGCGCCCATGTTATTAGTTGGCTTGGCGACGACGTTAGCGTTCTCCATGGATCGCTGGGTCATTCTGACTTGCTCCACACGGCGCGAGTTTGACCTGGGGTGCTATTCCCTGGCTCTGTTAGGGACAGCGCAATTGAACGGAATGGCGAGCTTGTTTTCGATCGTTGCGGGACCGCAGTACGCGGAACTGTTCGGCCATTCGCAAGACACGCGGTCGGTGGCGCGCTTCGCCGCGCGGGTCAGCGAAGTTGTCGCCGCCGCGATGAGCATTGTAGGGCTGGCCGCAATCGTTCTGGCGCCCTGGCTGCTGGGCAGCATCCTGCCGGACTATCGCGCGGGACTAGCGCCGCTTGCGGCGCGTGTGCCCGGCGCCGTGGCGATGGCGCTGGCGGCCACAGCGAATCAGCACTTGTTGGTCGTCGATCGCGCGTGGAAGGCGCTCGCCGCGCTGATGCCCGGCATGCTAATCTCTGGAATCGGTGGTTGGTGGGCCATATCCCACGGACAGGGGCTGATCGGCGTGGCCTGGGCAATGACCGCCAGCGAGATCGTTTATTTGATCATTGCGAGCCATCTGGCGTTTGGCGGCGAACTACGGTTGCGCGAGCGGGCCCGTCACTGGGGCATCGCCCTTTCGGCGGTGGGCGGTCTGGCGATCGTCGCCATGCGGCAGGGCGCCGATCACGACATGGCCGCTTGGGGAGGCGTCGTTTTTGTTCTGACCTCGTCTCCCATACTGCTTTGCGTCTGGCAAGGAGCAAAATCAAGGAATCGTCGATGCGCCGACTCGAATTGAGCGAACTAGAAGCACGCTGTCAAAAGCTGGGCCATCGAGAGTTGGGCACCTGGATGGCGCGAACGGTTGGTCGACCGATGGCGCTGCGCGTGACGCAGACCATCGCCCCTTGGGGCATCTCGGCCAATGCGGTCACGCTTTGGGCCTGGGCGCTGGCGGTGGCGGCCGCCGGCAGTTTTGCGATTGGCGCCACCTGGTCGTGGATCATTGGTAGCGTGCTGTGGCAATTGTGGTACTTGCTCGATCATGTCGATGGCCAGCTTGCCCGGCTGCGGCGCACGGAATCGTTGGATGGGGTGGCGCTCGATTACCTCATGCACCATACACTGCACTTGCTTATGCCACTGGGATTGTGCGGTGGCATCGCGGCGTGCCGCTTGGAGCCGCTGTGGGTTTATGTCGGCGTGGCGTGGAGCTTGGCGCTGCTCCTACTGCACTTGCAAGCCGACGTGCGGTATAAGGCGTTTATCCAGCGACTCAAGCGCGTGGAGGGACAACTGCTAGTCACCGGCGGGGCAGGGGGGAGGCCCTCGGCGGAGAGTCTGCCCAGCGGCGCTGTTCGCCGCGTTCGCTGGCTTGCCGCCAAGTTGTGCGAAACACACGTGCAGATGAATCTAATTGCCGTCACTTCGCTGGCGGAATTAGTCGTAGGTGATGGAGGCCTAATGCTAGCGCGCGTTGTGGTGTTGATCCTTGCGGGAACTGCTAGCATGCGCGCGGCGGTGGCGCTCTATCGGATGCTCGGTCGCCAGCAAGCGGAGCGCGAGTACAGCGCCTGGTATCGGCCGCCCGCAAATTCGGTGGTCGTGTATCAAGAGGGGTGGTGGCGCGTTCACAACATGCCAGGCCCGCACTTCGACGTGGGCGCATCGGCATCGTCTTGACCCACCTCGGCCATCGTCCTATCGTAGGCCGCCCGTTGGGCAAAGGCATGCCTGATTTGCGCAGCATGCCAGCGCAAGCAGACTCAGGGATCGAGCGGCGCGCATGTCGGTGCCATTGTTGGTTTTGAACTACAACGGTCGAGCGTTGCTCGCGGAGTGTTTGCCCTCGCTGGTAGCCGCCGCGCGCCGAGCGAGATGCGGCGCCCGCGTGGTGGTGATCGACAACAGCTCTACGGACGATTCGCGCGCGTTTTTGGCGAAGCAACATCCCGCGGTGGAAGTGATCGATCGCCCAAATTTTGGTTTAACCAGCTACAACAGCGTGCTCGCGGAGATCGAATGCGACGTCGCGCTGTTGCTTAATAACGATGTGAAGCTCGACGACGACGCCATCGATCGCCTGGTCGCGCCGCTACAAGCGGGTTCTGGGCGCGCTGCGTGCTTCATGACGGCGCCACAATGCCGTCGATTTGACGGAGTCACCTACGAGGGGCTCAAGACCGCCGTACGGTGGCGTCTGGGTTTGGTGCAGGCCTCCTGTTTTTATCCAGGGCACATGGTTGCCTCGGATCGCCCCGCCTGCACGGCCTGCGCCGGCCCTGTGATGGCGGTTCGCCGACAAGCCTTCCTCAAGCTGGGGGGATTCGATCCCTTGTTTCTGCCCGGGCGCCTGGAGGACCTCGATCTGGTGTATCGCGCGTTTCGCGCCGGCTGGCACGCGCGGTACGTGCCGGGCGCGGTGGCGTATCACGCCGGGGGGGCCACGTTTCATCACGTGTATGGCGCCGCGGGGTCGGATCAACTGGCGCTGCGCAACACGCTGTTGTTCCAATGGAAAAACCTGCGACATCCGGCGCACTGGTTGCGGGAGGCCACGGGCATCAGCGCGCGATTGTTGGCCGAGCCGCTACGAGCGATCGCGGCGCCGCGCGACGAGCGCTGGCGATTCACGCGGGCTGTCTGGTTGGCCTGGCGACGCTGGCAACAGATGGGGCACGTCAGCCGGCGCACCGATTCGCTGGCAACCTTGCGCCGCGAGCGCGACTATTTTCGCCGCTTTCATCCCACGCGGATCGACCGGAGCGACTCGACGGACGAGGAGCCGCAATCGTCTCTTGGCGCGATAGGGCAGTCGTCACGCAGCGCGTCGCACGCTTCGGAGCTCGCCGCAGCGAGATAACGCGATGAGCAGTGCGTCACTCCCTCATACCGTCGTCAGCCACGAACGGAACCGCGCCAAGAACTACCCAATTGCCCGCTGGTATCTGCGGCCATTGGCGGAGGTTGTGGCCGAGTATCTGGCGGGCACCAGCGCGCGGCCCATTTACTTCACTCTCGCAGGTCTGGGCTGCGCGATGGTGGCGGCAACATGGATTGTGGCGCTGCCGGCGCATTGTTCGCTGGCTAGTTGTCTGGTGCTGGCTGCCTGGTTTTGCGATCGCACCGATGGACTTTTGGCGCGTCGACAGGCGTCGTCTACCCCGTTGGGTGGTTGGCTCGACGCGAACATCGACGAGCTGGCCGACCTGGGTCTGCACATCGCCATGGCGCTTGCGGCCCATTCGATCAGCGGATCTTCGCTGCCGATCGTAGCGATCGTCGCTTTCTTGGGAGGCAAATACCTGTTGATGTACGGACTTGGTTCGGAGCCAATCTCCATGGCAGAAACTCAGCCGGTCACTGGAACATCAAGTGAATCGTGGTTGCGCGGGCTCTATCATCTGCCGGCCAACGCCGATGTGCGCATTCATCTCTGTGCCCTGGCGATCCTGACCGGACAGTTCACGCTGGAGCTGGCGGTGGTTGCCGCATACTACAACTTGCGTTGGCTTGCTCGATACGCGCTGGTGTATCGCCGCTGGCAAGGAGTCTTGGCATGAGCAGGCCGCGGCCCACGATTTCGGCCACAATCATCACGCTTAACGAAGCGGAGAATCTGCCGCGACTGTTGGCGCGGCTGGGTTGGGTTGATCAAGTCGTTGTAGTCGATGGCGGCTCGACCGACGGCACAGTCGAGCTGGCTCAAGCGGCCGGCGCGTTGGTACATCAACATCCCTTTGACAATTTTGCCGCGCAGCGCAATCGAGCGCTGCGCTTGGCGACTAGCGAATGGACATTGGCCATCGATGCCGATGAGTTGCTCACGCCGGCGCTGATCGAGGAGATTCAATCGACGATTGCGCGAGCGGAGCGCGAAGCTTACCGATTGCCGATTCGCAGTCGCATCTTCGGCGCGCAGTTTCGCTATAGCGGCACGCAAGACGACACCCCGATTCGCCTGGTTCGCGCCGGGGCCGGAAGCTGGCGCGGCGAAGTTCACGAGCGGCTAATCGTCACGGGGAAGGTGGGACGATTGAGCGCGGCGCTCGAGCACGAGACGATTCCTGATTTGGCGACGTTTCGTCGCAAAATGCGTCATTACACGCGACTTGAGGCGCTAGCTCGCGTGGCCCAGGGAGCGGCGCCGCGCTGGCGCGACCTGTTTTGGAACCCGCCGCGCGAGCTGGCTCGCCGCCTGCTGTGGAAGCGGGGCCTGCTGGATGGTCCGCCGGGCTGGGCGTTTTGCGCCTTGAGTGGCTGGTCGGAATGGAATCTGGCGAAGACGCATCGCGCCCTTTGGCGTGAGCGGCAGCACGGTAGTTGGGTACGGCCGCTTAAGCAATCAACCATCGGTCCCCTGGGCATCTAAGCGTCTCGACGCGGCACGATGCCGTGACGTCACAATCAAAAAGCTCACGGAAGAGCATGCTCGCACCAGCGCCCCCCTTACTACCGCTAGTCCTCGATCGGGTCCCGCCCGGACTGCGCTTGGCGCTTGGCCAAGAAGGTGTGCCGTTTGTCGAACGACGCGCGGGCAGAATCGACGGCCGGTTTGTGCTGTTCGACTCACGCGGCCCGGCGCCGCAAGGCCTGGTAACGGGTCAGCAGGCGATTGATGTCGATGGTTGTCGCGACGGCTGGCGCGGTGACCCGCTGGAGGATTTGCTCGATGAGCGCAGCGGGAGGCTAGGCTGGCGCATCGGCGGATTTCAGGTGAGCGAGGAGGTCGCTCGCGTCGACAAACGGGCGACGCGGCGACACGTCATGGAGCGACTGCGGGCGATGTTGGAGCGGCGCGGAGGGGTGTGGTTTCGCATAGGCGCGTATCCCTTCCCATACCAAAGCGCCTTCAATTTTCGCTTTGATCACGATGAGTTCGACGCGGGCGACTTCGACGCCGTGCTAGGCGCCATTGCGGGCTACGAGCAGGCGACGAGTCACTATGTGTGCGCTTCGACTCACGAATCGCAAACCGAGGCGCTGGCCCGATTGCGCGGCTTGGACGTCGGGTCGCACGGCTACCTGCACCACACTTATCAAGACAGTGAAGAGAATTCTCGCAACATCCGCCGCGGCATCGAAACCTTGCGGCGGCGCGGCATCGAACCGAGCGGGTTCGTGGCGCCTCATGGACGCTTCAATTTGGCGCTCTTGTCGGCGATGGAGTCGCTGGCCATTACGCATAGCTCGGAGTTTGGACTGGCCCACGACGAGTTGCCGTTCTTTCCGGTCGGCAGCAACGTGCTGCAGATTCCGATCCATCCGATTTGCCTGGGCATCTTTCTCGAAGCGCTGGCGAATCGCAATCGCGATGCGCGGGCGGTGGCCGACGATTCGCAGGTCGCCAGGTCCAAGGCGCGGCTCTGGTTCGACCAGGTGGCGGGAGGCGATTCCACGATTCGCAGGCTGAGCCTGCTCGAAGCGCAGCACGGCGTGTTGACGCGAGACCAAGAGCAGACGGTCGGCGATGCCGCGATTGAGTCCGCGGTTGACGCACTTTGTGTTCATTTTGCCGCGCTGGTCAGAGCCAAGTACCACGCCGGTGAGCCCATCTTTTTGTATGGGCATCCCAATGGCCGCGTTGGGCGGCATCCGCGCGTGCTGACCGCAGCGCTGGAGGCTGTCGGCAACTTGTCTGCCGTGTGGCTTACCAATATGACCGAGTTCGATCGCTGGTGGCGCAGTCGCGCGAGCGTCAGGGCGCGCGTAGTTGCTGCCGATGGCGGGTATTGCGTGTTGGTCGATCACCGCCCGCGCGGTTATCGCATCGCGGGCGAATACTGGCGCGGCGAGCATGTGGCCACGGTGCCGCTCGATGAGTCGATGGTGGCGCTAGCGCCCGAATCGCTGGCATTTCAGGCGCGGCGCGCGCCCGCGCCTCAGCAGGTGTTTCGCATCGATCCGCCGCAAGGGCTTCGCAGTGCCGTGCGCAACTACCTGGATTGGGAAAAAGTGACGCCGGTGGAGGAGATTGGCGTCACCACCTGGCGCGGCTGGATGAAACGCACCCTCCGGCGCATCAAGGACTGAACTGAATCCTATCGCCACAGGCCAGAACCAAGTCGTTGACAGCACAAAACCATCTCACACGAAACCAATCGATGTCGATAGCAGCGATCACTTCCAGAAACTCACGCGGCCGAAAGCGGATGGCGATGAACGCGCTGCGCGAGATGTTAAGCGATAGTCGAACGGCGCGAAGCGCGCCGCGTGTGCGGCTGGCAGGACCGACCGCTGCGCTGGCCGCGCCGGGCGGTGGCGAAGTGCAAATGCGCTCGCTGGCCGACGCGCTCGCGACACAAGGAATTGACGCGCGTCCGTGGCGCCCTTGGGAAGAAGGATTTGACGGATTCGATTGCCTGCATTTGTTTGGCAGTTTGCCGGAGCATTTGCCCACGGTGCTGGCGGCGAAGCAGCGCGGCCTGGCGGTGGTGTTGTCGCCCATCGTGTGGTTCGACATGGTCAGTCGTTGGCGCGAGCGCGCGTCGTTGCTTACACGCGTGCGCGGCGCGGCCGGCATGCTGGCGCGGCGCTCAGTTCCCAGACTGCCAGACTGGCGGCGGCGGCTGTACCTGGCGGTCGATCGGTTGTTGCCCAATTCGATGGCGGAGGCAGCGCAGATCGAGCGCCATGTGGGAATCGATTGCCAGCGGCAAACTGTCGTGCCGAATGCGGCCGATCCAAATTTCGCCGAGGCCGACGCGCAATTATTTGAGCGCGAGTACGGCCTGCGCGACTTCATTTTGTACGTGGGTCGCATCGAGCCG
>JAIBBY010000010.1 GCA_019694455.1 Pirellulales bacterium | reverse complement strand
CAGCCGACGCGCTTTCCAATCGGCGCTCGCCAGTTTGGGATCGGCCAGCCAACTCGCCAGCGGTCGCGCCTCCCACGTGGTGGCGGCAAATCGCCGTTCCAACAGTCCCGCGCGGCGCGCCGCCGCGTGATAGAGCCGATAGCCAAAGTTCCACGCGCCGTATTGCCGCCACAAGTCGTAAGCGATGCGAAGCTTGCCAACCGGTTGCGACATCAGTCTCGTTGAATCAAAGTCTATCGAGGCCGCCCATTCACGGGCGGCGCTTGGCGACTACTGGGTCAAGCGCCGCCGGGCATCGGCCGCAGTCCACCGCCGCTAGCGCCGGGCGTCAGCGGAACCCAAACGTAGCGCACGGCGGGGACAGTTTGCGCCTGTTCGCGGTGCATGATCCACAGCCGACCCACCATCACGAAGACAATGGTCAATGTGATCGTAGAGAAGTTGCTGGGCGAGTTGGCCGTTTCGAACATGCCGGCCGCGAACACCGCGATCAACAGCCCCAATAGCACGCGTCCCAGATCGCGCATGTCAGGATCGCGCGATTTGCGCATGACGGCAAACGCCTGCCAGGCCGCCACCCCAAAGGCGGCAAGATAGACAATCAATCCAAAAATCCCCGTCGCGTACCAAACCGCCAACAAAGAATTGTGAGTGGGACGCGCGTACTTGATGGCGAACTCGCGATCGCTGCCATGGCCGTGGCCAACCATCGGGTTCTTCATGCACTCGTGAATGGCGTTGGCCCAGATTTCGGTGCGGCCGGTGGTGCTGGACGAGAAGTATCGTTTCTTGAGAAAGTCGACCTGCTTCTTATTGGCGGTCGCCAGACCAAACGCCAGCGCCACGACCATGGCGGCCGCGGCAACCACGAAGATGAGGTTGCTCGCCCGCTTGCGGATCAGCATCGGCAGGCAGCCGAGCATGCCGGCAAAGGTGCCAGTGCGTTGTCCGCTGGCCAATAGCAGGGCCACGAGCGACATGGCCAGCGCGCCACAGATTGCCTTGCCCCACCAGCGCTTGCTACAGAGCGTTCCCCAGACCGCGATGACCAACAGCAAACCGCCGGTGATGACGAACAGCGGCGCCGAGGTGATCACGCCCGATTGCCGCCCCACGTCGTTTCCGGCGGCAACCAGTTGGCGTAGCGTCAACATGCCCAGCACAAACCAGCCGGAGGCCGCTATCAGGTAAAGGTAGAGGATGCGTCTCAAGTCAGCGGGAGTCACCATCACGTCCGACAGTGCGATGGCGGCCGCCATCGTAAGCAGAAGCAGCCCCCCCGTCTGGATTGACCAGACGATCACGTCGGACAGAGGGATCATGCTAATGCCAATGATGCCATAGAGCAGAAACAGCAACATCGGCGTGCCGAAGTAGACATTCAGTCGCAGGCAGTTGAACGCCAGCAAAATCAAGATGGTCCAGCGCAACAAGGTGCTGCCGGAGTCGACTGCGGACCACATGGCGCCCGAAAAGGTCGTGGCCACGATCAAGAGGAACATCAACTCGCGCCGGCGGCCGAATAGCGCCATGGTCACCAGCGCAAAGACCGCCAACAGGCCGATCATGATCCAGATCGGACCGGCCGTCTCCGCCAACCGGGTGATTCGTCCTATCAGGTCGTTGTTACGAGCCTGGACGTCGACATTCACGACTGTGGTTCCGAAAGAGCGTTAATGGCGGCGAACGACATTGCCAGCAGACGATCGGGACAAATCGACTAAGCGGCAACGCGCGAGAAAATGACCAAGATTCATCGTAAGCGAATCATGCGACCAGTAGAATGGCCCGACTACTTTGCCGCCGCCAATCGGCGCCGACCGGGACCGGATGCGCCGGCTGCGCCGGTCGCGCAATGCCTTTCGCACCAAGTATAGGCGATACAGGCGACTTTGGCGGCGAGTTTCTGGGGGCTACGATGGAAAATCAACTCCGCCAGCGATTTGCGCTTTTCTCACCTTTCTAATGACAGACAACATGCAATCTGCATCAGCTTTGCCGTCCAGCGAATCCAGCAATTCGGCCGCGCCTGCCGACCAACGTCAGAATCTATCTCAACTGCGCGTAGCTCTCACCTATCGCGTGTTGCAGTTTTGGCGGGTGCCTGTCTTTCGACGACTTACCAGCTACCTAAATGGCCGGTTCCGCGCGTTTCACGGAGGCGACTTTCCCGGCACCAAAGCCGTGAACGCCAAGGACTTGAGTGGTGTCGACCATTGCCAGTTGTCGACCATTCGCCTCAACTTGTCGCGAAAGGGAGACCATGTGGGCATCCCGATTTGTCCAACCCTGTTGTTTCATCTATTGCGCTACCGCCCGGACGTGATCCTGGCCGAAGGGGGGAGCAACCTGATCAACAATATTCAGGTTTGGCTCTTTTCCGCGTTGACCGGAACTCCCTACGTTTGGTGGACACTTGGCGATTTGCAACCCGAAAGTCGGGTGTCGCTGCCCCTGCGCATGTGGCGCGGACTGATGAAGTTTCAGGAGCAGAGAGCAGCGGTGTACCTGGGCTATAGCTCTCTGGCGCTGGCCTATTTTGACCGTATGGGTTATCCGAAGGATCGGCAGTTTCGCGCAGTGAACTGTGTTGACACCGATGCCGTCCTCGCGCGCATTCCGCGCTTTGAGACCATGGCCCACGAACTGCGCCGAAAATTTGATTTGGAAGACAAGCGGGTGCTGCTTTACGTCGGAGCAATGTACCCTTCAAAGCGGCTCGAGGATCTGGTCGAAGCCTACCTGACGCTGCGGCCCAAGTATCCCGATGTGCGCGTGATGTTCGTGGGCGATGGCCCGCATCGCGCCGCGCTAGAACAGTACTGTCGCCAGCGCGGCGCCGATGTGATCTTCGCCGGTGAACAAATCGAAAACGCGTCGGCTTATTTTCTGCTGGGCGATCTCTTCGTGCTGCCCGGCCTGGGGGGCCTGAGTATCTCGGAGGCCATGGCGCACGGGCTGCCGCTCATTGCCACTCAGGCCGATGGCTGCGAAGTCGATCTCATCGAGCAGGGCCAGAACGGCTTTATCCTCGAAGTCGGCAACGTGGCGCAGCTTACCAGCCAGCTCGACGAAATGCTGGCCGACCCAGATCGCTTGCGCCGCATGGGTGAGCATTCACGCTGGATCATCGACCACCGCTACAACATCAACACCTACATGGACAACGTGATCGCGGCGCTCAACCGCGCAAATGAACTCCGTCGCTCGCGGCGTTAAAAATCCAACTCCATTCGGTCCTCGCCAATCTCGACGCGCGGAAAGATCCGTCGCGCCGCCGCCAGGCCAATCGGGTCATCCGCTTCCGAAAGTGGATTCACATGCACCAGCACCAGCCGTCCCACTCCGGCCGCGCGCGCCAACTCGGCCACCGCGGAGGTATGGCTGTGCCCGGTTGTTTCCGCCCATTCCCGCTGTTCGTCGGGAAAATAGCACTCATGCACCAACAGATCGACGCCCCGCAGTTGATCGACATACGGCGCGTCGGCCCGTGCGGTGGTGTCGGTGACATAGGCCAGCGAATGGCCGGGCCAATCCAGTCGATACCCAACCGCGCCTCCGGGATGGTCGAGCAAAAAATGAGTCAGCCGCCCCCCCGAAGCAAGCCGTACCGTGGGGCTAGCAAGCACGGCGTAGTCGCACGGCGGCGCGGCGGGAAAGAGCGCCGGCGCCAGCAGATGCTCGCGCACCGCGGCCAGATGTTCCGCGGCGCCATGCACGGTGCAGCGCTCGATGGATCGCTCGAAGAACACATCAAACAAAAACGTGACGCCGACGATATGATCAAGATGCGCGTGCGTGAGAAAAATATCCAGCTCGGGCGTGGCCAGATAATCGCGCGCCCGGTAGAGCGCCGTACCGGCATCGAGCAGTATCCCCACTTCCGGCAGCATGAGGCAGGCGGTCTGCCGTCGATCGTTGGGATGATAGCCCGTGGTGCCGAGCAAGATCAGCTTCATGGCCGCCTCGCGGACGAGGCCTGCGACGATGCGTCTGTGGCGTCGGTCTTATCTGGCTCGCGCCGGGCGGCCCAACGGCGGAACTCGGCTTCGTCCAGAAAAACCGCCTCGCGCGTCAGTTGAAACATAAGCGGCGTCGCTGGCCAGCCGAGCGCGCCCAGGAATCGATCAAACTCTTCGACAGGGCAAGCTCCCTTCACATCGACGAACAATAACAGCTCGTTGCGATCGTACAGATTGCCATCCAGTTGCCACGCCGGCGCCCCGGCCGACGACACCCAGACAAACGAGCCATCCGGTTCGACAAACATCCGCTCCCAGTCACAAACGGCCTCGATGACCGACTCGAAGTCGCGTTCAAACGGCTGGCTCAACAGCGGCGGCGGAATATGCAGTGTGCGATACGTGTTGCCTTCCAGTTCAATTACCGCGGCGGGCGTGGCCTCGGCGGGTCGCGCGTGGATGGTGGCGAAAAATCGGTACATCACATCCGCACCTGCGCGTCGAGCCAGGCCAGATAATCAGCGCTGCCGGCCACGATCGGCACGGCAATAATTTCCGGCGTGTCGTAGCTGTGCAACTCGTGAATGGTCCGCTCAACTTCGCCAAAGCGGTCCGCCCGCGTCTTGGCAGTGCAAATCCACTCTTGGCTCGACTCGATTTGGTCTTGCCAGCGGTAGACGCTATCGATCGGTCCCGATACCTGCACGCAGGCCGCCAATCGGCGCTGGACCAAGGCTCGCGCTATGGATTGTGCCATCTCGTGGCTGGCAGTGGTGGTCACGACCTGTAGATAGTCGCTCATAGCGGCTTGATTCTAGCATCTGGCGACTGCCATTCGCAGCTAGCACCGGCCGATTGACGTTGGACGGCCGCCCTCGCTTGCGGATAATCGCCCCTCGGCCGCCAAGGATGGCGAACCACCCCGGCAAGGACACGACGCCATGCCCACCATGTACCCGCATTGGTTGCGACGCCCTTGGCGAACGCAGATGGGCCACGCCCCACGCGCCGCCGCGCAGGTGTTGGAACACGGCGGCGAGTCCCTTCCCTTCTGGCCGCGACTGGTCGACGCGGCCCAGCGCCGCGCTCGGCACTACGCTCAATTCGCCAGACCCCAATCCCCGGATTCGTCCACCGAGCGTGCGCTCGATTGGCTGGAACGTCACGTCGCCCAGTACGGCAGCGCCGCTACGCCTGGCGGGGCGCCATGCTCGGGGCTGGCGGGAGCGATCCTCGCCACTGCGTCTCGTTTTGGCCGCGAAGCCCTGGCGGCCCGATTGGCCGACTGGCTGATGGACATACAGCTTGCCGACGGCTCGCTGCCCGACGGCAACCGACAGGCCACGTCGCTCTGGAACACCGCGCTCGCCGCGCAGGGGTGGCTCGCGCACCTGCCCTCCGATCGCCGCCATACCTTCGCGGCCCGGCGCGCCTGCGACTTTCTGGCCGACCATATCGACTACCACGGACGCATCCACGCGCCGCAGTCCCATGCCTCGCTCGAGCGCTGGGCAGGCGCCGCCATGCACCTGGCCTACCTGCCGGCGCTCGTGGCCGCGGCGGAACACTGGCAAGCGCCGGAATACATGCAGGCGGCCCGCTCGTTGCTCAGCGCGCACCAGCGGCAAGCGCGTGTCGCATGGGGCGCGCCGCTGCGCATGCTGGCGGCGCAGGCCGAGGGAGCGCTCGCCTGCGGAGACGAACAACTCGCTCGCGATCTCTTGCGATTGCCAACTGCCAGCCAGCGGCCGACCGGCGCCGTGCCCGATCGTCTTGGCTCGCGCGAAGTCTCGCTCGCTGGCTTGGCACGCCTGGCCACACTTTGGCTTCGCCTGGGCGAGACCGATCGCGCCCACCGCGCCATCGGCTGGATCAGTCGACATCAACAAGTCGATGGTGGCCTGATTGCCCGCCGCGCGCCTGGCTGGCGGCGTGCTGAGCCTGCCTCGGCCTGGGCCGTCACCTGTTACCTCGATGCCGTGCATGCGCAGGTCGAGACCTGTTTTGAATGCGTCACGCCCGACCTGCCGCAGGCGATCGATCCCGCGGATGGTCGGCTGCGCGCGGTGGCGGCATTATTAGCGACCTTGCCAGCGGGCAGTCGCGTTGCGGATGTTGGCTGCGGCAGCGGCCGCTATCTGCATTGGCTGGCGCGGTGGTTTCCGAATCTTCGATTCACCGGCATCGATCCGTCGCACCGGTTGCTGGCGTCCTTGCCAAAGGAAGTGGAGGCCCGCGCCGGAGGTTTGCTTCGCATTCCGGCGGAAGCCGGCGAATTCGACGCCGTTTTCTCCGTGGAGGCGGTCGAACACGCGCTCGACGCTCGGCGCGCAGTTGCCGAACTGGTGCGCGTCACACGACCCGGAGGCCGAATCATCGTCATCGACAAGAATCGCGCCTTCCGCGCGCTGTCGCACCACCAGCCGTGGGAGCGCTGGTTCGATCGCGCGGAGCCGGCCCAGTGGCTGGCCGCCGGTTGCGATCAGGTCCATTGCATCGAGGTCGCCCACGGCGCGAGCTGTCAGCCCAGTGGGCTATTCTTAGCCTGGCTCGCCCAGCGCTGCGACGCGGTTGCGGTGCGCCGCGCCGCATGACTCGATCGGCATATTCCCTCGCGCCCAATCAACGCGTAGGCTCATGGGCTGCTTATGCCTTCCCTGTTGCCTGCCGAGCCGAATCGCGTGCGCCGTCAAAACCAACCTGATTGGGTCCACGATCTGGTGCTGCCCACCTTGCTGTTCGCCGCGCTAGGCGGCATGACCTGGGCGGTGCGCGGCAGTTCGGGCTATGGCGCCTCGGCCGGTTGCGTCTTCGCCGGCGTGCTCTGGGGAACGGCGTGGTGGTTCATCGCCCGCGATCCCGCCCGGCAGCAGTCGCGGCGGTATAGTTCGGGCTGGATCGTGCTCGCGCTCACCGTCGGCGTTGGCATCTCTGGGGCGCGCGGCTGGATGCAGTGGCCCAGCTTTTTCGAAGGCAAACTGCAAACCAATTTCGCGCGCGGAGAGTTCGTGCCGATCTCGCGGATGTATGGCTTTGTTTGGCTGTTCATTGCCGGAGTGCCGTGGGCCGGCGTCGGCGCGTGCCTCCTGGCCTGGACCGCTTCGCTCCGTGAAACCCGGGCATGGCACTGGGCGCTGCGAGTGGCGTGCGGAATTGGCGGCGCGCTATTGGCGAAGTTGCTCTTCGACAAATATCCGGGAATCTTCCTGCCGATGTATGACTCGCTAGAAGCCCGCTACCGCGATCTGGAACACAATCCCAATCTACGGCGGCTGATCAACGACAGCGGATCGGCCATGTTGCATCTGGGGCTATATCTCGGGCTGCTGTTGTACGAACTGTTGCGCCGTGACTGGAAGAACGTGTCGCTGATCGCGACGGTGGGCATGGTCAACGGCGTCGGCTGGGCGCTATTGCAAAATTGGAAATGGGCGCCCGACGTGTGGAGCGGCGCCAACTTCAACTGGTGGCGTTGCTGGGAGTCGTCGGCCGGCGTCAGTATTGGCATTGCCTACGGGCTGGCGTACTTCTTGGTGAACCGCCCCATGCCGGCCACGGAGCAGTCCGCATGGCGAGCCCGGCGCGTGATCGAGGGCCCCAATCTGGAGTGGCTGCTGGTCTTTCTGGGACTGGCCTCACTGATGGCAGTGCTGATGCTCGAGATGGGGGGCGCCTGGGGACCGTGGTACGTCGGCGTGGTCATGTTGTTTGGCGTGGCCTACTATCTGCGGCGGCGCGGAGCGACTGAAAGTGAACTGACCGCCGCTGGCGATCCCAATCTGGAGCGATTCGGCCTCTACCTGGGTCTGCTGCTCGGACTGGGGCTGTCGCTGCGCAGCGGCCTCAAAGGTTGGTGCAACATCTATCTCGGCAACGAGGAATATTGGAGCCGGCTGCTGTGGCAGGTCTTGGGGCCCCTCTACCTGCTGATCTTATTGGCCATCTGCGGCTGGATACTGTGGCGCCCCTTGCCGAGAAGCTTTCGCGGCGACCTGTTTCCCCGCGCCTACGGCCTGACGTGGCTCGCGCTCGTCCTGCAAAACGTCCTCGCGCAGCTTGTCACCGGGCCACTCAGCGCGTGGAACGAGTTCGCGTTCAGCGTCTACTACGCGCTGTTGTTCGCCATTTCGGCGGTCATCATCGTCCACTACCAGTACGTGAAGCGAGACCGCTTGCGCGCCGCGCCCCAGACTGGTTAGCGGCTATCGCTTTTCGTGCTTCAGCGCGGCCGAGTTGATGCAATAGCGCTGCCCCGTTGGCTGCGGGCCATCTTCGAACACATGTCCCAGATGCGCGCCGCACTGCTTGCACAACGCCTCGGTTCGCACCATGAAAAAGCTGCGATCGCTGTGCGTCGCCACGCCGCCCGGCAGCGCGTCGTAAAAACTGGGCCAACCGGTGCCGGAGTCGAACTTCGTCTCCGAGTCAAAGAGCTTGGCGCCGCAGCAAGCGCAGTGATAGACGCCCGGCTCCTTGTTGTTCCAATACTGTCCGGTGAATGCCCGCTCGGTTCCTTTCAGGCGGCATATGTCGAATTGCTCGTCGGTCAGTTCGGCGCGCCACTGTTCGTCGGTCTTTTGCACGGGGTGGTTTTCACTCATGGCGGTGTCTCGCGCGTTGTTAGAGCAGCCGCCGCCCAGCAAGCAGGCGGCAAACAATAAGCCGCAATGCTTCAGCCGACGGCGCATGACGATTCTGGTTGCGTAACGCATTGGCATCTATTGTAGCCGCGCCCCGGCTACGCGCTGCCCTGCGCGGAGAGCAACATTTCGAGATAGCTGCGGCGTTCGTTGCGCGACAACCCTAACCGCTGGGCCAGCGCCGCGATGGCGGCGCGGGCAGCGTCCAGTTCGTCGGCGGCGGCCTCGATTTCCAACTCGGCGAATGTGCCCACCTGGTCCACCGAGTCCAGCGCAATGACGATCTCGCGCCCTGCGCGCTGCACGATCGCGGTGCGGCGCGACTTGGACACTTTCGCCACCGAACGAAATCCCAGCGACGTGAGCAACTCAAAAAAGCCCGCGTAGCCTGCATCCCCTGTAGCCAGCGGCAACTCGATTTCGCGACGCGTCTTGGTGTGCGGATCGAGCTTGGGCCCCTTGTAGGTCACCCGGTTTTCGCCGCCTATGCGCCGGATGCGCAGCGCCTCGTCGCTGGCGGCGAAGTCGCGGCAGGGGTGGGCAAAGTACTCGTCAACCTGCCGCGCCGTGCCACGCCATTTGGCGGGCAACGCATCGACCGCGCTGGCGAAGCGCTCGGCGTCGTCCACCCAAAATTTCTGCTCCACCTCGAAATGCGCGCCAGCTTCCATGATGGTTCGTATTTCGCTTGGATCTACTCGCTTGGCTCGCTCGCGGCAGCGCTAGCTGCCGGCGCCCACCTCGGCCTCGGAACCCGGCGACTGCACGCGATCACGATTCCATTGGTCCCACTCGCTGCGCAGCTCGCGCTTGAGGATCTTGCCGGTCGGTCCCTTGGGCAGTTCCGCGCGAAACACAATCTCTTGCGGCCGCTTGTATTTGGCCAGATTGCGTTCCAAGTGGCTCATCACGTCGGCCGCTTCGAGTTGCTGTCCTGGCTTGAAGGCGACGACGGCCACAATATGCTCCCCCTTGGCCTCGTCAAAGGCGCCGATCACCGCCGCCTCGGCGACCTGCGGCAGTTGGAACAACACCTCCTCAATCTCGCGCGGATAGATGTTGAACCCCCCCTTAATAATCATGTCCTTCTTGCGATCGACGATGTAAAAGAAGCCGTCTTCGTCGCGCTTGCCCAGGTCACCGGTGTGGAACCAACCGCCGCGCAGCGCCTCGGCCGATTCTTCCGGCTTGTTTAGGTAGCCCAACATGACGTTGGGCGCGCGAATCACCACCTCTCCCACCTCGCCGTGCGCGACCTCATTGTCGTCGTCGTCAAAAATCTTCATTTCGACGCCCGCGAACGGCAGACCGATCGAGCCCACCTTGCGCGCCTCGGGCCGGTTGATGCACACGCTCACCGTGGTCTCGGTGAGACCAAAGCCCTCATAAATCGGCACGCCGGAAGCCTGCTCGAATTGATTGAGCACCTCCACCGGCATGGCCGCGCCGCCGGAAATGCAATACCGCAGGTTGCTCCCCTTGACCTGCGCGAACTGCGGGTGTTTGAGCATGTAAAAATACATGGTCGGCACGCCCGCGAACGACGTAATGCCGTCCTCGGCCAGACTCTTGAGGCAAGCGTCGAGCTCGAAGCGGGGATGCAGCGCCACGGTCGAACGATTCTTGATCGCCGCGTTCAAGATGCCATTGAGCGCAAATACATGGAACAGCGGCAACACGCACAGCCACTTGTCGCCCGCGTCGGTCGGTATGATCGACTCGAACATCTCTAGGTTGGCGATCACGTTGGCGTCGGTAATCTGCGCGCCCTTGGGCTTGCCGGTGGTGCCAGAGGTATAGAGCGTCATGATCGGCTTGGAGACATCGGTCTCCACCGGTCGGAAGTTGGCGTCGTCGCGCATCAACTCGTGATACAGGCGCTGGCCGTGCGCGTTGGCGCCCACCACGAAGATCTTGGGCGGGTTCTTGAGATGCTTGGTTCCCTCGATCACCTGCGGCGCGAACATCTCATAGGTGACGATAAGGCGGATATCGCTGTCCTGCACCAGGTACTCGATCTCCGGACCTTGCAGCATCACGTTGAACGGCACCACCACGCCCCCCGCCATCAGGGTGGCGTAATAGCAAGTGACAAACGGTGGAATGTTCGGCAACATCAATCCCACCGATTGGCCGGGCTCGATTCCTTCCGCCACCAGACCGACCGCGATCTGTCGGGCTTGCGCCGCCACCAACCCAAACGTGTACTGCTGCTCCATGAAATCCAGGGCAATCCGGTCCGGTTCCTGCTGGGCCGCGTCGAGCAAGTACTGATACATCCGCATGGGACTAAGATTCCCCCGCACAAAGAAGATATGGATGGTGGAGGCACGAACAGGCGAGGCGCGCTCGGCAAGCGGGCCGAATCGATCCCTGGCGCAATCGTCCTGGGAGCAGCCATCACTTTTAGCCACTGGCGCAAGCGGTGTCAAAGAGTTCGGACTCGACGCACGCTCGCGCCAGGTTCCCTACCGCGGCGCCGCGCTCGACCGAAAGCCAGTCGCCGGCGCGCTCTTGGCGGGCAGTTCGGGCAGCAGGCCGGCGCTAAAGCCAGCGTCGCGGCCATCGGTCGCTCCGCGCACGGCGCTGTTGCCGCTCGCTGCGTCGTCGAGCGCGTAGTCGGCCACAACAGCCTGATGCACCGGGAATTTGGCATCCGGCAACTGCTTCCACACCACGCGACCCCAACTGCGTTCGCCGCGCCAAAAACTGAACCACGGAAGTTCCACTTTCGGCGGGTCGCCGGCGCCACGAATCTCCCAGAAGTGATGAAACCCGTCGTAAAAGTTGTGGTCGCTGTCCCACACCAGTCGCCGCTTGAGTTCGACGATCGGCTCGATCCCCTCCTGCGTGATCAAAGTGGCCATAGGCCGTCCGAGCAAGATGCTGTTGGCGCATTTGATCTCGGTGCGCAGTTGATACGGCGCGTCGATTGTGGCCGCCACGCGGCACAAGCCGCGGCGAATATCGGCCGTCACATGCGCCAAGTCGAGTGTGAGTTGGTCTCCCGCCGTGGGAAGCGAACGCGCGCCGCTGGAATCGAGCAAGCGCTCGGTGGTGGCGAGCAAACCATTGGTCCAGGTGAATTGGCAGGCTTGCGCGTCGCGATGCGCAAGCAAGGTGGCCTCGCCCCGCGCGACGCAGTCGCGAAGCTGAATCGACAGCGAGCGGGCCAGTTCGGCGTCGGCGCCCATCAGCGACCCGCTCCCTGGCGCCGCGCTCACCGTGATGAACGCGACGCGGTCATGGAGCGGTTGGCCATCGTCGGCCGCGTTCAAGATGGTCAAAGAGCAGCGCTCCAGTTGCAGTGATTCCGCCTGCTGAACTTCAAACAGCGTCCACGACTCCGCGGCCACGTCGGCCGTCAGATCGAGTTCGACGGGCAGGTTGATCAATGTCAGCCGCCCCCCGGTCAACGAGATCATGCCCCGCGCGTACTTTTGCGGATCGGATTGTCGCGGCTGAAAGACGAGCACCGGCCGAAAACCGGCGGCCGGGCGAATCGTCACCCGCGAGTTGCGCAGATCGAGCGGCCGTTCGACCAGCCGGCCATCGAAGCGCAGTTCCACCACGTCGTGTGGTCCGGCCGCGGCGCAAGCGGCTTGCAGTGTGGGAAAGACATTCGCTCCGGCGCCTTCCGGTTCGACGATTAGCGCGCTGGTCGATGGCTTCTCGCCGTCCGCCGCGGCGGGCGCCACAATCTGCCCCGAATTCGACGCATCAACCCCTCCCGACAGCTGGTTGGCGGGATCAACCACGCTCACGCCCGCCGCCGTTTGAGGTGCGCTAGAGACACCGGCGGCAAGTCGTGGCGCGCCGGCGCCTTCGCTCCCTTGGCGCAACCGCGCCGCCAGTGAGTTCGGCGGGCCCGAAATCGAAGGCGCCAATCCTTCCTCGACTAGCGGCGGTGTCACGGGCCGAACTGGTGCTTCGACAGCCGGCGCCGGCTGCGTGCGGGGCGTGGCGACCTTGGTCTGGGGCGCGTCGCGTTTCGCATCGCTGGGGACCACGGTCTGAGGACGCGCCGCGGGCAACTCGCTCGGCGGCAGCCGCAAGGCCATTTCATCAGTGCGCCAATTTGCCAACTGCAGCATGCCGACAATCAGCGCCAGCACCAAGATCGGTATCGCCCACACCAGGTGCCGTTCCCAGCCAGCCGGCCGATCGAACACCGGCGAGCCAGAAATCATCGTCGTCGCCGATGGCTTGAGTCCTAGTTGATCGCACAAAACCAGCAGATCGCCGACCAGCTCTTCAGGCGTTTGATGCCGTTGTCGCGGCTCTTTGGCCATCATTTTGCGCAGCAAACGGACGACCGCCGGCTGTACGTTCGGGTTCAGCGATTGCGGATCGGGTGGTTCGTCTCCCTGATGCTGCAACAACTTTTGCAGCACCGTCCCTTCGGGAAACGGCGGCTGGCCCGTGAGCATGAAGAACAGCGTGCAGCCCAGCGAATAGATGTCGCTGCGCGTGTCGGCGCTACGCGGATCGCGGGCCTGTTCGGGCGAGATGTAGTCGAAAGTCCCGAGCGTGACGCCGGTGGCCGTCAGATCCTCGCTCGAACGGTCGATCTGGTGCAGCCGCGCCAGCCCCATATCGACCAATTTGGCGCGCCCCTCCTGCGTGATGATCAAGTTCGAGGGTTTGATGTCGCGGTGGACCACGTCGCGGCCGCTGGCATGGGCCAGCGCATCGGCCACCTGCAAGGTGAAATTGAGCGCGTCCGACACCGACAGCACGCCGCGCTCCACCACCAAATCGCGCAGGTTGCGCCCTTCGATGAACTCGTAGGCGATGAAGTGCAGTCCCTTGTCCTCGCCCACGTAATACACGCGCGCGATATGATCGTGATCGAGTCGCGCCGCCGATTGCGCCTCGTTGCGAAAGCGCCGTACGACTTCCTGATCGCCAGCCTGCTCGCGCGGCAGCACTTTGACCGCCACAATCCGGTTCAGCCGGTCGTCGAGCGCGCGGAACACCGCCCCCATCCCGCCCCCGCCAACAAACTCTTGCAACTCAAAATGCTCCAGCCGCTCCCCGACAAGCCATTGGCCCAAGTCGGCGGGGCGCAGAATCTCGCGGGGGGGCCCCCCCAAAGGCGGCCGGGAAGAGATTTGTGTCGGCTGCTCGCCCACTGGCCAGCCGACCGGTGGGGTGACGATCTCGGCTGGCTCCCCGCCAAATTGTCCCTCAATTTCCGCCGACCATCCGCCGTGGGTTGTGTCGACTCGCGCGGAGTCAGCCTCCGTGCGTGGCGAATCGGGGGAGTGTCGCGACTGCGAGTCGCTCATCAGGACTCCTCGATTCCTTCCTTGGATCGACTACGGGTGGCGCGGGGGCAAAACGGCAGCGAACTGCGCCAATTGGGGCGCCGGTTCGGGTCTTTTCTGGCTTTCTGCCGAACGAATGTTCGGGGACGAAGAGATTGTGAAAATTATAACTAGGAACGCCGCCGCCGGCAACGAATTGCCGCGGCTTTCCTATTCTACCCCCGCCAGGCTAAAACGCGCCAATCGATCGCTATTTTAGCGATTCCAAAAACGCCACCAGATCGCTCCGCTGCGCAGGGGTCATCGTCTTAAGCAACCCCTCCGGCATGATCGACTGCGTGGCCGGCGACATTTCTTCTATCTCCGCTCGCGGCAGGCGAACTTCTGATCGATCGGCCAGCCGTAGCCAGATTGCCTCGGGCGATTCTCGACGCAAGACACCGGTGAACACCTGCCCATCCGCCGTCGCCACCGCGTAACTTTCAAAGCCACGTGCAAACGACGCGCTCGGCAATGTCACCGCTTCCAGCAGATCGCGGCGCGTGCGTATGGATGCAATCTTGCTGAGGTCGGGGCCGATGTTGCTTCCTTCCCCCGCCACGGAGTGACACGCGCTGCAAGCAGCCTGCGCGCCAAAGAATATTTGCCGGCCACGCTCCGCACTGCCGGGCGCCAGTTCCGCCAGGGCCGCGTTGAGACGCGCCTGACTCTCAGCGGGCGAGGTCGCGCTGGTCGCCACCAATCGCTGGGCCGCTTGTTGAACTTCGGCCGGATACTCGCGCAGCGCCTCTTCCAAACGCCTGGCGCCAAGGCTCGGCAGGCCAGGCGCATGGGCCAGTGCCGCCACAAGCTGGTCTCCCAGTTGCGGCACAGGCCGCTTGGCGAACGCGCGCAGCGCCGCCGGCAGTTCCAGCGCCCCCAGATGTTCGATCTTGGCGACCAACTGGGCAAGTTGCCTGGCGTCTAGCTCCGCGGCGCCAAGCGCCTCGGCCGCTTGCAACCGGGTGAGCGGGGGAGAAGTATCGGCCAGCGCGTCCATCAAGGTGGCAAACGCGCTCGGCGCCAGCGCTGGCTTGTCGCGCGCGAGCGCCGCCGCGGCAGCCAATCGCGTGTCCGCCGGAGCGGCCTGTCGATCGACTACGGCTTGCAACTCACCATGGAATAGCTCCGGGTGCGGCGCCGCCGCGGCCAGCGCCAGCGACTGCTGCTCTTCGTCGCCATCCGCCAGTCGCTGCGCCAGAGGTTTGCGCCACACTTCAGGCAGGCGCTCCAGATCGCTCCGCGCGATCGCCTCGAGCAACACGCGCTGCGACCACCGCGGCAAATCGGCCGACAGCCAACCGGCGATGGCCTTCTGCAGTTCTGACTCGCGCAAGAAACCCAACAGCGCGCCGCGCGCCGTGGCCTGCCGCGAATCGCTCGCCTCTTGTTCCGTCAGCCATTGGCCAATACGCCCATCGATGCCTTCCGCCAATTGCGGACGGCGTTTAAGGATTTCGAGCGCCGCTCGCTCCAGGTCGGCATCGCTCGTGTCCAGCGCCGCCATCACCGCATCGCTCGATAGGTTGCCCGCCTCCATCTGGTCCAGCGCCACCAGCGCCGTGCGGCGAACTTGAGCATCGGAATCGGCCAGCCCGGCCGCGGTCGCCGCCGGGTCGTTCAGTTCGATCAAGGCGTAAACGATGGCGTGGTCGAGGGCGCGATCCACCTGGCGCCGCGCCGCTTCGAGCAGCGCCGGCGCCGCCCGACGGTCGCCGATCCGCCCCAGCGCAGTGGCCGCTTCGCGCCGCACTGGAGGTTCGTCCGCCTGCACCAACTCCAATAGCCGATCCACCGCCCCCGCGTCACGGGTGGTGCTCACGCTGGCCACGGCCGTCAGACGCGCCGCAGGGTCGGGATCGGCCAAGGCCACGCGCACTGCCGCGCACGCGGCCGGAGAATTGATGCGCGTTAGCGCCCAGATCGCATGCCGGCGCACAGCCAGGCTGGAACTGGGGTCGAGCGCTGTCGCTAGCGCCCCCACCGCCTCGTCGCCGCGCGCGGCGACCGCCGCAATCGCTCGGCCAGCGACCGGCGGACGCGGATCGTCCAACAGTTCCACCAGGCGCGAAATCGAAATCACTGGCCAGTCGATCAGCAGTCCACGCGGGTCGTCGTGATGGACGGTCTCGTTGCGGCGGATACGATAGATCGTTCCCAGAATTTCAGGCTTGGCGATCTGCGACGTGGGGCATCCGTTACGAAACCAGCCTCCCGTGTCAATCACAAGCAGGCTACCGTCGGCGTCTTGCAACACATCGGTCGGATGGCAATCTGGGCTGGGATGCGTCCAAAACTCTTCGGCAACGGCGCGATACGTGGCGCCTTCGCGCGCCAGCGTAATGCGCATCACCTTGTGCGTGTTGAATTCGGTTTGAAAGACATTACCGCGATAGGCATCGCCCCATTGGTTGCCGCGATAGCGAGTCATGCCAGAAACGGCGACATGACCCAGATCGAGCACTGGCGGCAGCAGGTCGCCGCTGCGACGAAACTCGGCGATCATCGCCTCCTGGTCGCGGCGCGGATAAACGCCGCCGTACAGCCAATGCACCAGGCAGTCTCCCCGCTTCTCATAAAACAAGTTGACGCTACCGAGCATCTCACCCTCGGCCGAGAAGTCGACCTCGACCGGATTGTCCATTCCGCCGCCGCAATGCGACTCGATATCGGAGCCATCGAGCCGGCAAGAAAAGATGCGGGCCGCCTTCCCTTGGCTGCGCACTTGCCCCTGTTCGTCGACGAACTCATGACCGTGTCGGCCGTCGCACCAGTACAAACGTCCGTTCGGGCCCAGGAAGCATCCATGAATATCGGCCGCGTTGCCCACAAAGCCGAACTTGCCGACAATCGCCTCGCGCCGGTCGGCCACGCCGTCGTCGTCGGTGTCTTCCAGTCGCCAGATATGGGGCGGGCTGGCCACATACAACGCGCCCTGATGCCATAAAGCTCCAGAGGGGAAGGTCATTTGATCGGCGAAGATGGTCGTGTGGTCGAACTTGCCGTCGCCGTCGGTGTCTTCGAGACGGCGGATGTAATTCGGCTTTTGCGTCAAAAGTTCGGCCGCGTCCAGATTCAGCCCCGCGCTTTCCGCCACGTAGAGCCGGCCGCGGTCGTCGAAACCCGCCATCAACGGATGCTGAACCAGCGGCGACGCCGCGGCAATCTCCACCGTAAAGCCATCCGGCACTGTGATGCCTGTCGTACCCTGGCCGAAGAGCGGCAGCCGCCCTCCGCCCAGCAAGAGCGTTACAGTCAAAACGATCCATTGGCAGCGTCGCACGGCGAACATCGGTCGGCTCCTCTTTAGGCAAGGCAGGAACAGACCGAGAATAGCCGCACGTGCCGGCGCGGGCAAATCACCCGCGCCGGCGCGTACCCTCACACCAGTGGGCAATATACAGCCAGTCGACTACGAAAATCGGCTGGCGATCGGCTCGGGCAGGTACTCCGCCAGGGCATCGAGCACTTTCTGCCGCACGCGTTCGGCCTTGTGTCGTCTCAAATAGCGCTCGCGAGTCGGCGCCGCGATCGATATGGCGTTGCCGATCAAAATCCCCAGGCCCAGTCCGACGCCAAACACAATCAAAGCAGAACTGGCCGGATGGCGCGTCACCAGATCTTCGGCGCTGTGATAGCCATGCTCGAAGTACGAGCGAGCTTGATCGGTGGCGCGGTGCATGGCGCCTGCGGCCTTTTCCTGCGCGCGGCCGGCGCCTTGGTTTCCATAGCGACTGGCGACATAAGATTCGTGACTCGACATGATTTTTTCTCCAGGCAAGGAAAAATGACACAGCTTTAATGCGACCCGGGTTGGGTCAGCGCTCGGTGCTGAGCAGGCTGATCCCCAAGCCAGCAATTAACCCCGCGCCAAACAGCGCCGCGAGCGAAGTGGCGGGGCGTTGTTCGACGAAGCGGCGCGTGTTGTCGTAGGTCTGACGCCCCATCTCGCCCGCACGCTCCGTCGCATGGCGCGCGAATTCGCCGAAGCGCGAAGTCCCGTCGGCGCCCTGCTCGACGAGATGGTTCAAGAAGTTCTCGATGGTCTCGCGCGAGTCGCCGGTCTTGCGCTGAATCATGCCCACCAGTTGATCCACGTTGCCACCAAAGGCCAGCACGTCGTCCTGATTGAGTTGCCCCCAATGCTTGCGCAATTGGCCTTGGATTTCGTTCCAACTCCCACGTAATTGTTGTTCGTTCACCATGACCAAAGGCTCCTGACAAAAGAGGTGATCGGGCGAGGCGTCGCCCGAAATTGGACAGCGATTTCATGCGTTTTTCAGCCCAAATCCAGGCTGAAACTCGCAACCGTGCATGCGGCGTGCCAGACGCGTGAGAAGCCACCCGCGACCGACAATCCAGCGCCATCCATCCGTCGCCTGGGCGAAACTCGTTCAGCATGAATGCCCGCTGCGCAGCGTCGCGCGGCAGTAAGCGCGCCGACGGTATTCCGTCCGCGGCGCGTCTCAACCATCGCTCGCGTCATGCGCAAGCGGACACGACGCATGCGCCGCGCTACCGACCGACACGGCGTGGCTTCTTGCTCGCGCGATAGCAATCAAAACTTGTCGCGCGCAGCGCAGCGCGAAACAAAAATCAGCATGCGCGCAATGTCGCAGCGCCGCGCGCTGTACGAGCGCAGCGAAGTAGCGCACAGCGACAACGATGAAAAAAATCATAGCGCGCGACACCGTCGCGCAGCGCGCAACATCGATTCGCGCTGAGAATCGTGCGCAAAGGGCCAAGGCCGCGCGGAAAAAATGCGCAAAAAATTTTCGCTGGCGCGGGAAATTTCTGTTGCAGAATTTTGGAGAATGCGTACAAATATTGTCCATAGTTCCCCAGCGCCTGGCACGCAAGACAGAAATCAGACGACCAACGCACCACAACAAGCCGCAGTCGTCCGACCAAATCAAGCGTGTCACCTGAAGGAGTGGTTAATGGTGGGACTCGCTCGTGGTCCTCAAATGTTTTGAGGCGCTGAGACGGATCTCGCCGAGTTTTTTAGGAGACTGAACGTGGCGAAGAAGAAGAAGAAGGCTGCTGCCCCGAAGAAGAAGGCCGCCGCCCCCAAGAAGAAGGCCGCGAAGAAGAAGACCGCGAAGAAGAAGAAGTAACTTCGATTCGCGTTGCTGACCGCGTCAGATTGGTGGCCGAACGCGGTTGGCGACAGCGATCCTTAGCGATTGCGGTCGTTTGTCACAACGAGAAAGAGCCGTCTCTGGATGAACCCGAGACGGCTCTAATTTTTTCCCCCTCGCGCCCCGCTGGGCCGCGAATCCACTACAAAACCGGCAGACTCGGCATCGGCGGGGCCGCCGCCCGCGACGCGCAAATCCCCCGCACCAGCCGCTGGCAAATCCCCTCCAGAAACGGGGCCGACGCCGGGTCGTCAAAGCTCGCCCCCACCCGACCCTCGTCGCCGTTCACGCGCATCTGGATATTGATCGGCACCTCGCCCAAAAACGGTATCTGCAACTCCGCGGCCCGCCGCTTGGCGCCTCCGCTGCCGAAAATCTCGTAGCGCTTGCCGCAATCGGGGCAGGCGAAGTAGCTCATGTTCTCCACCATGCCAAGCACTGGGATGTTCACCTTGCCGAACATGGTGATCGCCTTCATCGCGTCCAACAGCGCCACGTCTTGCGGCGTGCAGACCACCACTGCTCCCGTCAGCGGCAACAACTGCGACAAGGTGAGCGCGATGTCTCCCGTGCCCGGCGGCATGTCGATAATCAAATAATCGAGCGCGCCCCATTCGGTGTCGCGCAAAAATTGCGTGATCGCGCCATGCAACATGGGGCCGCGCCAGACCACCGCCTCGTTGGCCGGAACCAGAAACCCCATCGACATGACCTTCAGCCCATCGACCTCGATGGGCTGAATGCGCTTGTCGATCAGCGCCGGGCGCTCGTTGCGGCCCACCAGGTGCGGGATGCTGGGGCCATAGACGTCAGCGTCCATCAACCCTACCGCGCAGCCAGCGCGGCGCAGCCCATAGGCGATGCTCGCGGCGATGGTGCTCTTGCCCACGCCCCCCTTGCCAGAGCCAACCGCGACCACGCACTTGGCGGGCAGGCCCACCTCGCCCAATCGTTGCGGCGGACGTTCGTGCGCTTCGATCTCGATGTCGATGCGTTGAACTGCCGGAAACTTCGCCCGCAGCAGCTCCTCGACGCGGGCCCGCGTTTCCTTCCACAGCGGCGCCGAAAGCGTCGTCAGCCCCAGCCGCAGTTCAATCGCGTCGGCCGAAACGTTGAGCGCATTGACCTGGTCCATTTGCGTCAGGCTGCGCCCGCTTTCGGGATCGGGAAATTCGGACAACGCGGCGCGAACCTGCTCGGCGGAAATGCTCATAAGACTCTCGATGGAAGGGACAGATAGCGGCGGTGGCGGCGGACACAAACGGCCGCGCAATGTGATGGTCGCGTTCGTGGGGTGTGGCGTCGATCGCCCCCAGCAGTTGGTCGCGACGAAGGGTTCATGGTACGCCTCTCCCCCTCATTTCGACAAGGAGCCGCGCGATTCTGGCGCTCCTGTTTTGCGGCGCGGCGCCGTCACGGTTAACATCGGCCCAGCGAATCGAGCGCCGAAAACCGGATTCCGACCTATGCGCGTCCTGATCGTCTCCGCCGGCAGCCTGGGAGACACCCTCCCCGCCTTGGCCTGGGCCAAGGAGCTGCGCGCGCGCGGACACGAGGCAGTGATCCAGGGAAGCGGCTATTACCGCGGTCTGTTCGATGAGGCGGGCATCGAATTCGAGCCAATGTGGGACGCCGAGCAGCATCAAGAGATCGTCCGCGGCATCCAGCATTGGCCGCATGGCGAGGCCGCCGACGCCTGGATGAACGCGCTGCCCCAGACCATCGAGCGGGCTTACGACTTCGTGCTGCGCCGCTACAAACCAGGCGAGACTCTCGTGGTGGCGCAGTTCTACATGTTTGGCGCGCGCATCGCCAACGAGCATCTCGGCGCGCCGCTGGTCACCATGCACCTGCAACCGATGGTGCTGCGCAGCGTGTACGATCCCGTCGGCCTGCCGCGCTGGACACCACGCTGGACGCTGCGCGTAATCGACCGCGCCATCGACCTGGTGGTCGATCGCGCCGCCGGACCCATCATCAACAATTTCCGCGCGCGGTTTGGGCTGCCGCCGCAGCGGCGAGTGCTAAAGGGGTGGTGTCATTCGCCGCAACTGGGCATTGGCTTTTTTCCAGATTGGTTTTCGCCCCCCCAGCCCGATTGGCCTCCCAATACGCAACTGGTCGGCTTTCCCATTCCCGAATTCGACTCGGCCCGGTACGACCCGGCGCCGGTTGAAAAGTTCTTGGCCGCCGGCGATCCACCGCTGGTGTTCACCACCTCCTCGGTGGCGCGCGGACCAGAAGCGTACTTCGACGTGGCGGTCGAAGCGGCCAGGCGGTTGGGGCGCCGGGCGATTCTTCTGAGCACGCAAACCGATCGGCAAGCGACCGACCTGCCGCCGCACGTGCGCCAGTTTCCCTTTGTGCCGCTGAAGAGCCTGCTGCCACGCTCCGCCGCGCATGTGCATCACGCAGGCAGCGGCAGCATCGCGCAGAGCCTGCTGGCGGGAGTGCCGCAACTGACCGCCCCGCACGGTTTCGATCAGCACGATTTGAGCCGTCGGCTCGAACGGCTTGGCGTGTCGGCGCACTTGCGGGCCGGCGAATTCACCATCGAGCGCGTGACCAGCGAACTGGCCCGCCTGCTCGCCTCCCCCGCCGTGGCCGAGCGCTGCCAGTACTACGCCAACCGGCAACGCGAGTCGAATCCGATCGAGACAGCCAGCGAGCTCCTGGAATCGTTCTTCGCAACGACCCAGCGCGCGCCTTCCGCCGCCGCTCGCTAGTGCGGCGCCAAAACGGCCGCGGCCTCCGCCAGGCGCTCGCCAATCGCGGCGGCCTGTTCCCCAATGAACCGCAGCAGTCGGCAAATTGCTTCGATTTGCGCGGCGTCGACTCCCGTGCCGGTGGGCAGCGTCAATGTGCTGCCGCAAAGCCGCTCGGTATTGGGAAACTGACTCGGATCGGCCTGCGCCACGTACGGCTGGGCGCGATGCACGCCCGGATAAAAGTAGCGCCGCGCATGCACGTTCTCACTCGCCAATAGCCGCCAAAGCTGATCGCGATCGAGTCCAAACCGCCGCGCGTCCACGTCGAGCACCACATACTGATAGTTGCGGGCCTCCTGATCGCAGTACTCCATGAGCGTTAGACCGGCGATATCGCGTAGCCCCGCTCGGTACGCGTGGTAGTTCGACTGGTTGACCGCCACGAACTCCTCAAAACATTCCAGGTTGGTCAATCCCATGGCGGCGGCCGCTTCGCACAGCTTGCCGTTGGTGCCGATATCGACCACCTCGTCGGCCTCGTTGAAGCCAAAGTCGCGCATCTGCCTGGCGCGCTCGGCCAGTTCGTCGTCATCGGTGGCGATGGCGCCTCCTTCGAACGAATTGAGAAACTTGGTCGCGTGAAAGCTGAACACCTCCGCCAGGCCGTTTCCGCCAATCGGCCGACCGCGATACGAACAACCAAAGGCGTGCGCCGCGTCGAACAACAACCGCAGACCATGCCGCCGCGCCAATCGCGACAACTCGTCGACATGGCACGGCTCGCCCCAGGTATGCACCGCCAGTATCGCCGTGGTGTCGGGCGCGATCGCCGCCGCAACTCGGTCGGGATCGAGGTGATAGGTTCCTGGCGCCACGTCGCAAAGAATCGGGCGCAGGCCCATCCAAGATGCCGCGTGCGCCGTGGCCACGAACGTGAACGCCGGCACAATCACCGAGCCGGTGACGCCGGCCGCGCGCAGCGCGATCTGCAATCCCACCGTCGCGTTGCAAACGGCCACGACGTGCCGGGTTTCAACCTGGTCGGCAATGCGCCGCTCAAACTCTTGCGTCAGCTCGCCATGATTGGTGAGCCAGCGCCGCTGGAGCACGTCTTGCATGCGGCCAAAAAATTGTCGCGGATCGCCCAGATTGGGTCGGCCAACGCATACCGGTTGGGCAAATGCCGGCGGCCCGCCCAATAGCGCGAGGTGATCGATGTCGGTCTTGGCTGGCGACTGCGCCATCAGGCGGCCCGCTGTTCCCTCAATAGCGCCGCGAGAACCCGGCGCTGCGCTGTCTTACGCAGCTTGCCAGTGTACTACCCGATAGGGGGGTGGTTCAAAGCAATTCTCAGGCGCGCTGGAGTCCGGTCATGCCCCGGCACGGGCGTTTGACAGCTCGCGCCCATAATTCCTAAAATCTGGCCTTTCACGGATTTATGCACGGCGGCGCATGGCCAAAGTCACCTACAAGGATTCGGGCGTCGATCTCGATGTCTATCGCGAGTCGATGTCGCGCCTGCCAAGGCTGCTGCGCCGCACCCATTCCCCCCGCGTCTTGCCGCTCGAAGGGGGATTTGCCGGGCTGTTCCAACTCGATTTCGAAAGCCCGCTCTTCGCCCGCCGCTATGTCGACCCCGTGCTCGTCTCCTGCACCGATGGCGTCGGCACCAAACTCAAGGTGGCCGCGCTGTGCGGCGTGCATAACACGGTCGGCGTCGATCTGGTGGCGATGAGCGTGAACGACGCCTTGTGCTGTGGCGCCGAGCCGCTGTTCTTTCTCGACTACGTGGCCATGTCGCACGACGACCCCGCGCTGCTCGAACAGATTGTCGAGGGAATCACGGCCGGTTGTTTGGAAAGCGATTGCGCCCTGCTCGGCGGCGAAACGGCGATCATGCCCGACATCTACACCCGCGGCGATTACGATCTGGCCGGTTTCTGCGTCGGCGTGGTGGAGCGTCGCCGCTTGATCGATGGCAGCCAAATCGCGCCCGAAGATGTGGTGATCGGCGTGGCGTCGAGCGGATTGCACTCCAACGGCTTCAGCCTGGTGCGCAAGATCGTCTTCGAAGTCGCCGGGCTCCAAGCGAGCGACACGGTGGACGAACTGGGCACAACCGTCGGTGAGGCGCTGCTACGGCCCACGCGCATCTATAGTCGCGCCCTGCGCGCCATCCTTTCGCACTATCGCGTCAAGAGCGTGGTGCATGGCGTCGCCCATATCACCGGCGGCGGACTCCGCGAAAATCTCGAACGCATCTTCCCCGCCGGCGTGCAATTGCAAATCGATGCCAATAGCTGGCAGGCGCCCCCCATCTTCAACTGGCTTCAGCGACTGGGCGAAGTGCCAGACGACGAGATGGCCCGGGTGTTCAACATGGGTATCGGCCTGGCGCTAGTCGTTAGCCCCTTCTATGCCGACAGCATTCGCAGCCAACTTGCCGACCTGGGGCTGGAAAGCTGGCTCATTGGCCGAGCGACCAGCAAGAATTAGCAAGCCGACCCGAAACGGAGCCTACTTGGCGACCGACATCGCCGTTGGCGCAGCAGCCACTGTGCTCATATCCTTCGATGGGCCAGCCTGAGCCAGCGCGTCGAGATACTTGCCGCGCGCTTGTGGTCCGCGCAGCACGATCGGCCGCTTCCAATCGCCCGCCGGAAAGATCGCCACCACCGGTATCTGCTCGCTTTTGAGCTTTTCGAGCATGCGGCCCGTTTCTGGATACTCATCGATCCATTGCGCTTGCAGCGTGGCGACATTGTTCTTCTTGAGCAACTCGCGCATTGGTTTGGTGTCGAGCACGGCGCTCTCCAGCACCTGGCACGTCAGGCACCAGGGGGCGGTGAAGTCGACCAGAATGGTTTGGCCTGCCTGCGCCAACTCGTGAAAGCTCGCCAAATCGAATGGTCGCCAGTCGATGTGCCCCGCGTCGCTCGCTGCGACGGTTGTCATCGGCGTGGTCAACCGCTTGGCGAATTGGGCGTCAAACGATTGCGTCAGCCGCGCGTCCATCTCGCGCTGCAGATAGGTGAATGCGAATACGCCCACCACGCTGGCCAGCGCGATTCCTTGTCCCCAGGCCAGCCACTTCACGCGACTGCTGGTGCTCCATTGCTTGCGGCCAATCCACCAGCAGGCGGCCCATACGCCAAAGAGCAGCGCGATGGTCGGCACCACGCTGGCAAACGGCACGAGCGTCAGCAGGTAGACCAGCGTGGCCAACAGCACAAAGCCCATCGCCTGCTTGAAGGTTTCCATCCACGCGCCCGGCTTGGGAAGCCAGCGCACCAGTTGCGGAAACGCGCCAATCAGAAGATAGGGGCTCGCCATCCCTACTCCCACGCTGGCGAAAACCGCATACACCAGCGCGGAGCTGTTTTGCGAGGCGGCCCAAAAAAGCGCCGTGGAAAGAAATGGCCCCGTGCAGGGGGTGGCCAGCACCGTGGTGATCGCCCCTTTGCAAAACGCGCCGGTCGCCCCCTCCCGACTTGCCAACTGATGCGAGGTATGCCCACCGATAAAACCCGGAATCGGGATCTCCCACAAGCCGAGAAAGCTCAAGCTCATCGCAAACACCACCGTGGCCAGCACAATGTTGAACCACGGTCGCGAGAACATCTCTCCCCAGCCCATACCGGCGAATGCCGCCAGGGTGGCCAGCACCATGAACACCGAGATCAGTCCCAGCGAGTACCAGATGTTGAGGGCCAGGATGCGGCCCCGGCTCTGTCCGCTCTGCTCGACAAACGACAAGACCTTGAGTCCGATCACCGGCAGCACGCAGGGCATCAGGTTCAGCAGCAACCCGCCGAGAAAACCAAAGATCATCACCAGCGGCAGCGACATCCGGCTCAACTCGTCGTCGTCGGCAATCTCGAACACCACGCCCGCCAAGGGATCGGCCGCCGCCAAGCTCGCGGCGGGTAATGGCGCTGCCGCGACCACTCCCTTATCCGGCGCTTGCTCGGGCGCGCGGGCGAGTTGGCTCGCCTCCTTGTACTTGGCCGGCGAGAACGCCACCGGCAGCGCGCTGGCTGTCCCCGCGCTGGCATCCTTGGCAACTGTCACCGCCGCCTCAAAGCGAGCGGCGGTGGGACGATCGCATCCGCCGTCAAAGCAGCTTTGGTAGCCGATGACCCCCGCCAGCGTCTGTTGGCCCGGCGCGGCGTCGCGCGGCACGGCCAGTTCGATCGTCCAACTTACGGGTTTGTCGTAATACCGCTGCAGTTCTTCCTTGTCGCCACTGACTAGCTTCTTTTCCGTAGGCGCGGCGCTAGCGACCGGTTCACTGGCGGTCCAGCCCCCCGTTTGCGTCAGTTGGATCAAGGTTGGCTTGTACGCCCCCTTGCCGCTGTCCGCCGCCTCCAAGGCGTAAACATGGTACGGCGACTGCGGCTCGGCCGTGATCGTCAACCGCACCGTACCGCCGGGCATCGCCAGCGCCGGGTAGACTTCTCCGCGCAGCATGGTGTGCGTGCCCGGTTGGAGCAACTCGCCCAGCGCGGCCCCCTCGTTCGTTGCGGGCTTGTCGGCTGGTTTCTCGCGTTCGCTCTCCAAAGGCCCCACCGGGTCGGCCTCTGGCGGCAGCTTCACCCCTTCGCCCAGCTTGGCCACGAATTTATGTTTCTTTGGAGGCAGGCACCCTTGCTCGTTGCAGGCCTGCGCGGTGACGCTCCCTTCGATCGCAAAGGTCTTCAGATCAACATCCGGCGCGAACTGGACCGGCGCGTACCAAGTGACCTGTCCCTCGTGCGTCTCTATCGGCAGGTCCTTCCAAACCTCCTCGGTCTTGACATGCGGCTTGGGCCAAACTCTGGTGGCGCCCACGATCGAAAATTGCTTGGAGTAGATCGGCGCCACCCGCGTTGGCACGGGTCCGCCCTTCTGCTGGGTGATGGAATAAATATCCCAACCCTTGGCGATCTTGGCGGTCACGTAGAGCGCGCCAAAACCGTCCGCGCCCGGCGCCGTGAATTGCGCCGAGACTTCCAGGACTTCCTCGGCTGGTCCACCGGCGGCCAGCGAGCTTGCATCGGTGAACACGCCTTGCGCGTGGATCGCAGTAGGCAGAAAGAACATCGCCAAGGCAGCGACCCGTGCTATGCCGCGAGACATCATTGCATTCCGTTCTTTAAGACGCCCGACTCGTGTGGGGCAACAGCGCCCATCTGGCGACTCGTCCCTGTCCATTTCCAGCAACGCGGCGCTTGGCCGACACCCAAGTGGCTGCGCCAACGATTTGCTCGGCGCCGTCCGTCGAGCGCCGTCTGTGCGAGTGGCTGCTGTTCGTCGGAAACTCCGTCTGGGGCTTCATTTTACTAATCGGCGATTTCCAGGGTCAAACGCCAGCGCGCAGCGCCCCCGTGCCTGCCAATACGAAACACGGCACACAATGGTTCAGGCCAGCGAGACATTGAGACCCAATTCATGCGATCAAAAAGCGGCTAAGTTGGTGGCATTAAAAAGGAAAAGGCCACACGCCGAAACGTATGGCCTTTTCTTGGAATGCTGAACTTGCAGTGCTTTAGTAGCGCGAACGGCCGCCGCGGCCACCGCCGCCGCCGCCGCCACCACCATAACCACCGCCGCCGCCTCCACGTCCACCACGGAAACCACCGCCACCACCACGATCCTCGCGGGGTTTGGCTTCGTTCACCGTCAGCGGGCGACCATCATGGGATTGACCATTCAATCCTGAGATCGCGGACTGCGCCTCCTCATCAGATCCCATCTCGACAAAACCGAACCCCTTGCTGCGGCCGGTCTCGCGGTCCTCGATAACCTGAGCGCTCTGCACATTTCCATACTGTGCGAAAAGCGTTTGCAGGTCCGAGCTGCTGACACCGTAGCTGAGGTTCCCAACGTACAACTTCTTGCCCACCTGGACTTCTCCTATAGGGGCTTTTGCTGACCCGCAAGGGATAAACTTTCCCGGGTCAAGGAGGAAAGGGGCCGCGAACAAGCCGGCCCTACTGTTCAGAGGAGGGGGGACTGAGGCGTTGAACAAGATCGAACTTGAGACCGTCTCAAACAAACCCGACCACGAACCACGGGGAAGTATATCGTCGCCAGCGAACAGGACACAATGGCAAGCTGGCATTATGAGCTACTTTTATTCAGGCAAATCAGGCGGGCTAGGCAAACATCCCCCGCAGCCGGCTGGATTCTCCCGCCAGCGGATCAACCCCGCCATCCAGAAAGCGACGTAGTTCGCCGCCTGCTACGGGGCCGCTAGGCGGTCTACCCGCCAGGCCCCCCCCTCGTTCGCCACCAATATCCGCACCGAATGTTCGCCCCCTGCCGCTCGGTACAGAAACTCGGTCCTGGGCGCATCGCCAATCGCCACTGTCTGCACCGACCCAAACAGCAACGGTTGCCGAAGATAAGGCCGCGCTTGGACATACCGCGCAAATGACTCGCGCCCCTCGGCGCTCTTGAATTCCGCCGTGGTCGCTTGCCACGCCTCAGCCGCCTTGCCGCCGCGAATTTGCTCCAGGAACACGTCGCAAACCGCTTGCCCCGCCGCCATGCTCGGCTGCGACGGTCCGCGCCGCCACACCGTCCATAAGATCACCGCCAATAGCGCCGCCAATGCCACCAGTCCCACCAATAGCGCTTTGCCCGCCCGCCGCGCTGGCCGCAGCCGTGTCCGTTCGAAATGGCAAACGCGCGGCGTCATTCAGGTAGGCTCGCGGCTTCTCGACCGGCGCGGGTGCCTAGGGCGCGCCACACCCGCGCGTCGATGGTGTCTGGGATGCTCCGCGCCGATCCATCGAGCAACAGCACATTCACGATCCCCGGATGATAACTGCGCGCGGTGACGGCCGCATACGTCGGCGCAGTGGCCGATTCGCCGTCGCGCATCGATGTGAAGTCGATGCTGTACGTGATGCCCGAGTCGGTGTACGGCACATCCAAATTGGGCGTGAAGGTGGTGGTGAAGCCGCTCTCGTGTACGTCCCCTTCCACCCATTCGGTATGTCCATTGGAGTCGAACGTCCCGCCGTAGTAGGCGCTCAACTCATTCGGCGAGCTCGGCGCCGCCACTCCCAACGTGGCCGGTTGATTCGTGTCCCAAAGATTGGGTTGATAGGCCTTCACCTCGGCGGCGGCCAACGTGTTCGACAGTCCGTCGGTCATGTCCGCGGGACGATACGCGTGGTTGGGCGCGAACGCGCCGTCTCCCACGGCCCCGGTCTTGGGATCGTAGATGAACCACGTTCCCTCGTTAAAGCCGTAGTTCAGCGGATAGTGAACCAGCGTCGGCGTGTGGCGCTCGCGATCGTTGATTTCGCTCGGACACAGGTAGATCGGCACCCGCGTGCGCGCCGCCACCGCGTTCTCGGTGAATTCATTGCTGGCGCCAAAATCAATCAGGTTGGCCAGACTGGCTTGCTCCAAATATGGCAGCAGCCGCGCGTGGCCAGACCACGGCTCAAATGTCTGCCCCACCGGCACCACCGTGACGGGCGGAAATCGAGAAATGGCCGACAAGTAATTGTGCAGCGCCAGCCCAATTTGCTTGAGGTTGTTCTGGCACTGCATCCGCCTCGCCGACTCGCGCGCGGCTTGCACCGCCGGCAACAAGAGCGCGATCAAGATGCCAATGATGCCGATGACCACCAGTAGCTCCACTAACGTGAAGCCACGCGCGTTGCGAGGCGCCGTTCGCTGCGTCATGGGACGTGCGCTCCACTTGCTGTTGTTCGGCCGGCGCGCGGCCTTGCCCGCGGCAATCGCCGCGGGCAAGCACAGTGCGAACCTGACGCCGGAGTTGGTCATCCCCCAGCGGTCATTGTAGCGGGGCGTCCCCTGGCCGTCGCAATACTTACTCAAAAGCAAGCAGATCGTCGGACAGGTCGTCCTCGTCCAGGTTGCGAATCTTGCCGTCGGCCGTCATCACGAACTCAACCTCTTTGTTGGACGTAACCAGCTCGATCTCGTAGTCGGTGGCCACCGACTTGCCGTCTCGATAGCGCGTTTGCTTCTCGATGACGTGCAGCTTGGCATCAGGATAGGCCGCCTGGATCATCTCGCGCGCCGTAGCCGGCAGATCATCGACGCCGATATGACGCTCGACCTCGTGCAGCGTGCCGTTGGGCCACACCTTGACTTCCACCAGTTGGCCTTGGTCGACGAGATGGACCTCGTAATACACCACCCCATCATCCTCGTCGCGGCACGCCCGGCGCAGCTCTCCCTGGGGCCAATGCTGCTTCACGGTCCCGGCGACGGCTGGCGGCAGATCGCCCACCGGCATCGCCGCGTCGTCGGCCAACAGTGGCGACAGGCCCGCCAAGGCCAGAATCGCGAACAGGCCGCTTCGATTCTTGAAAGTTCCCATGACACAGACTCCTTGCTTCGTTTCCAGTGAACAGGCACATGAAACACTGAAGGAAGCCTATACCCACAACCTAAAACCACCGTGAAGCGAAGATAAGAAATGATTTATCGACCGGCCGCGCTAGCACGCCAAGCAGCGCCAGCCGTGCAGTGCCTGTCGGCTGGCATCGCGGCAAGGACATGCGCCCAGCGAATGGCGGCAAGCGATGTGGCCTACTGAATGGCCGTCAGCGCCGATTCCGATACTTGCTCCAAGCTTGCGCCGCCCCCCGCGCGCAACTGATGGCGATCACCAGCGCGATCGGCGATGCCGTCAACATCAGAAAATACACCAACGAAGCGCCAGACCCCATCTGCTGCGACTCGCGCAACATGCCCCCCAGCGCCGCCAACAAGATGCCCGCCAGCACCATCACGGCCAACAGCGTGGCGAGCGAAAATTGAAATCGAAACGGCAATCGCATGCCGCCGATCATACCGCGCCGCCCGAGATGCGTGCGGCCAGCGCGGCGACAGATCACTGCGCAAACCACGCCGACTAAGCAATATCGCCGGCCGGTATTGCTCAACCCAAGAACTGGACGCGCTGCACCATTTCGGCGTGTGTTAGCCGCTGCGCCACAGGCAGAATCAGATACGTCGCCTTGTCCGAACAACAATCCAAAATCACTTGTCGGTCGTTGGGCGCCTGAAAGCCGGCCGGACACGGGTCGTGTCCATTCACCATTAAGTCGGCATCGACCAGTTTGGCGAAGGCGTCGGCGTTTTCGGGCCGATAGTCGCGCCCCCACACCAGTTGAAAAACGTCGCCGTGCTCTTGGTAGTCCAGCGCGTCGAGCTCGCGCTCGAAGATCCCCCGGTCGAAACCGTGACGGTCCACCTCCTCCGGAAGGCTGTGCGAAATAAACACGCGGTTCTCCAGTCGCACCGCCAGCGGACAGGTGCGGATGAAGTTGAGATACGCGCCGCGCACCGTGTCGGTCGCCGGCCCATAAATCTCTTGCATGCCCAACCGAAACATCAGGTTGAGCATCTTCTTCGACTTGAGTATGGGATAGTCCGTCAGCTCGGCCAACTCGTGATTGCTGAGCAAAAAGTGGACGCGCTCCGGATAGCGGGTCTTCAGCCGCGCCACATCCTCCAACATGGCGTGCGACATGCAGCCGCCATTGGAAGGATACGTGGGGCCGCCGTGGCACACCTCCTGCAAGATGAGATGCCGCCGCGGATGCTCGTCGAGCGCGGCGATGCGCTTGATGAGGTTGAAGTTGCGCCGATGGCCGTGCAGATCGGCGGTGATCATCACGTCGTCCGCCGTCTCGCCCGACAGGAGCACCACGTTCCCCACGCGATCGGCGGTCGTCAGGTTGGCCTCGGAGGCGCGCCGATAGTTGGCGATCACCTCTTCGATGTAATCCAGCGTCGCGACCATCGGGTCTGCTTTTCCTGGCTGCGCTGAAATCCGATTTGCGATAAGCCGCTAACCTGCCCATTCGACGAGGCTACTGCGCCCCCGAGGTCGCCGCCGGCGCCTCCAGACTGGCCACCCACTCGCGGATGAGCGCCAATCCCTCTTGATGCACCAATCGCCGGCCGATCTCGGGCATCATGACTTCAGGATGGTCCGACCCAATCCGAAACACAAGCACCGACTCGTCCGGTTTGCCGGGCACAATATCGTAACGCAGCCCGCCCGATCCGCGACCCGCCGCCACTGGCGGCTTAAACACGCCAAACTCAAAGGGCCGCTCCGTGCTGGCCATCAGGTTCAGTCCCGAGTTGCGGGCATTTCCCCCGGGATTATGGCAATGCGCGCAGTTGATTTCCAGCCAGGCGCGGGCCCGATCGTTAAGCGAACCACTCGATGGGTCGTTCCACACCGCCATGCGCGGAGCGGCGGCGGGGTCAGCCGGGGCGCCTTCCAAGGCGCCAATACGCGTCCAATGCGTCAGTTGATTCTCGGTATACGGCTGGTCGCGATCGTGGTACACCAAATCGCGATTCATGTGTCGCGCCTTGGGGCCAATTGGCAGCATGGTGTCACGCTCCGCCTTGTGACACCCTTTGCACTGGTTGGCGTTGGGAATCAGATAGTCAATCGCTCGCTCGTTGCCGTCGGTGTGAATCCACTTGACCGGCTTGACGGCGCCCACCACCTCGAGCCGCGCTTCGGTCTGTTCGTCGTTCCAGACGTACGGCAGCCCCACCCAGCCATCGGCGCGGTGCAACAAGATGCGCGTCTCCATCAGGCGCTCCCCCTGGGTGGGATCACGCATGTCGTGCGGGTACGCGAATGTCTTGGCAATGATCGTGCCGACCGGAAAATCGAGCGCGCGGTCCGCGTTGTATTGGGCCTTGCCCCCCGCCGGCAGCTTTACAAAGCGGTACTTGGTGGCGTAGTCGGAGAACAGCGGCGTGTTGATGTCGTACGGAATCACCCCGGGCGCTGGCTGTTGCGAACGACCATCGCCCACAAAGATCCCCAGCGCCGTCAGCGACTCTGGCGGCTCGGCGTCCGACGCGGGATCAAAGCCGCTCGTTGAACGGCCGCAACCGGCGGCCGCCAATAGAGAAAAGAAAAGCAGCCCGAGAAGCCAAGCCTCCCGAGCTGCTTGTGTCCGACGCGGCATCTTATTCCACTCCGGCGATCTTGACCGCGGGCAGGCGGACCGGCTCTCCGGCAAAGGCCGCCAGGTCGGTCGAAACTTCGGGCTCCTCTCCCTTGAGCAGTCGGCCCAGGTCCAGATTGGCGAAGGTCACTTCGCCATTGTCGACCAGAATGATCTTCAGCTCTTCCGGCGCCTTGCCGTCCTTCAGCTTGGCTTCGTCCACAATGCCGTCGTAAACGATGTCCGGAAACTCCTTCAGCTCAGGCGCCTTGGCCTGTAGCAGCGGGGCCACCAGTTCGCCAAATGCGCCACCCGGCTTGTCGCCGCCCCCCTTAATACGGTTGTTGTGCACTGAGATGCCTTCCGGATACGGATCGTATTTGGGATCGTCGAACTTGTTCTGCGTGACGTAGTAGCTGCTGATCGAAACGTTGGCGGTGGCGTTGTCGTAAATGTCGTTGTCGAACAACTCCACATCATCGTTGGCCATGATGATCACGCCCGTTCCCGGCGGCACCGTGGCCACAATGTTGCCCGGCTTGGCGAAATTCTCGTGGTTATTGGCATACACCTGGTTTTTGAACGCCCGGCATTGCTTGCCGATTTTTTGCTCCAGCCCCGGCAACGAAAAGATCAATAGCCCGCCGGCGTTGTTAGTGGCGATGTTCTCATACACGTCGGCGCCAATGGTGTTCTCGATCTCGATGCCCGCCACGTTCTTCTCCGCGCGGTTGCGGCGCACAATCGCGTTCTTCGATTGTCCGACATACACGCCTGCGTCCGAGCAATCGGTGATGTGACATCCCTCGATCAAGATGTCTTCGCAGAGCACGGGGTATACGCCATAAGCGCCGTTGTCAGGATGCGGGCCGCGTGTCCACTCCACCTTCACGTTACGGAAAGTGATGCCCTTGCCGCCTTGCACCTTCACTCCATCTCCCTTGGTGTCTTGCACGGTGAGGTCCGAGATGGTGAAGTTGTCGGCCTTGACCAATATGCCTTCGGCGCCGGCGCCCGGCTGTTGATCTTTGAAGTTGAGCCGCGTCTTGTCCTGTCCCTTGCCGCGGATCGATACGCCATTCACGTCTTCCAGCGACAACGTTTGCGTAAAAGCAAAGTCCCCCTCGGCAAACTCGATCACGTCCCCTTCCTTGGCCTTGATCAACGCTTCTTGCGCTTCTTTCTGCGCGTTTTCGCCCGGCTGGATGACAATCACATTCTCTCTGCTCGCCGTGGCGGCGCCCTTCTCCTGCATGCATCCCACAAAGCCGGCGACGGCCAATACCGCCAACAAGCTGGTTGCCAAACGACGCATGGTGACTCCTTCAAAAAATTGGTTCGTATGCGAGGCGCAGGCGGCAACGGTCAAAGAATGCGTGACCGGCCGGCTCAAAGTAGTCAAGGCGATCCGAAGCGATTAATCGTACCGGCGTCAACCGCCGCAAGCAACGCACCCAAACGCTGCGATCCGCGCCCCAATCGCAATGGTCCAGCTAAGTCCCGCTGCCGGTCGTCTTACGCACCAACCAATCCCCCAGCCGAGCCGATGCTTGCGACGCCACAAACAGAATCCGCGCCTTCCGCGGCACGACCAACTCGATCTCCCGCCGCTGGCAGGCCAACAGCGTGCGCTCTGCCAGCCAGGCCGGATCGATCGCCCGCACCGCCACGCCCCCCCCCGGTCGGCGGGCGCTCTCGGGCAACCGGTCCATCACCTCCTTGCTGTATCGCCCCTCTCCGCCCCCCGCGATGGGGCCAGGGCATACCAGTAGCACATGCAATCCGTCGGCCGACATTTCCAGCCGAAGCTGCTGCGTATAGGCGCTCACCGCGAACTTCGCCGGCGGATACGCCCCTAGCCAGGCCGCCGCCGACTTGCCGGCCAAAGACCCGATGTTCACCAGATACCCACGCGACTTCAGCAGGTGTGGCGCCGCGGCGCGCGTCATCCGTACCACCGAAAGGAAGTTCAAGTCCCACGCCGCCTGAAACTCCTCGGGCGTCGTCTCCAACACCCGCCCCCGGGCCGAGCGTCCGGCGTTGTTGATCAATAGATCAAGTCCGCCAAACTCGCCGACAGCGCGCTCGACCAGCCGTTCGACCTGTTCCTGGCGGGTGACGTCGGTTGGCACGGCCAGCGCCTTGGCGCCTAACCGCTGCAGCTCATCGGCGACCCGCTCCAGCGCCTCAGCGCCCCGCGCGGCGATGACCACGCGCGCGCCGTGCCGCGCCAGCGCCTGGGCCAGCGCCAAGCCAAAGCCAGACGAGCCACCGGTGACCAGAGCCGTCTTGTCGCGCCAAAAATCAGCCATGTGCGGCGCGCCGCCGGTCGGTGTCGTGCGCGGGCTGTGTCACTTATCCCTCGATGGTGTACGGCGCCCGTTGCGGCCGCGACAACATCGAGTTGGCCTCGCTGTCGTCCACAAACTCTTCCTTGGCCGGGTCCCAATTGAGCTTGCGCCCCAGCCGCATCGAGATGTTCGCCAGGTGGCACGCGCTCACCGACCGGTGCTGACTCACCACGTCCGATACTGGCTGCTGCCGCGTGCGCACGCTGTTCACAAAGTCGGCCATGTGATCGTCGCTCGCGTGCAACTTCACCGCGCGATCGTCGGGCAGCGGGTTTGTGGCCAGTTCTTCGTACGGCTTGCCGGTGATCCGCCCGCGGTTCACATACACGCGGCTCTTGTCCCCTTCGAACAGCACGCCGTTGTCCCCGATATTGACATGCAGTTGCACGTCGTCGGGATACAGCATGTCGATGGTGAACTGGTTCGGCGTGTTGTAGCCGTTCTCGATATGCGGCAAGTTGGCCTTGCTTTCGATCGTCAGCGGGCCGCTGTTCTCCATGCCCATTCCCCAGTGCGCGATATCCATATGATGCGCCCCCCAGTCGGTCATGATGCCGCCTGAGTACTCATACCACCAACGAAACTGGTAATGGCAGCGCTCGGGGCAATACTCCACCAGCGGCGCCTGACCGAGCCACATGTCCCAATCCAATTGCGGCGGCGTCGGTTTGTTGGCGAACGGGCCACCGGCGGGCGAGTCGGGCAGCGTGACCGTCACCTTCTTCAGCTTGCCAATGCGGCCATTGCGGACCAGCTCGCAGGCCGTGCGAAACCGCTCGTCACTGCGCTGCTGCGTCCCCACCTGCAAGATCTTGCCCGTGTCCTTGACCGTGCGCACCAAAATCTTGCCTTCGTCGATGGTCAAGGTCAGCGGCTTTTCACAATACACGTCGCGCCCGCTGCGCAAGGCCGCCAGGCAGACGGCGGTGTGCCAATGGTCGGGCGTGCCGATGGTCACCGCGTCGATGTCTTTGCGATCGAGCAACTTGCGAAAGTCTTGATACACCTCGGCCTTGCCGCCAAACTTGGCCTTGGCCTCCTCGGCGCGTCCCAGGTCGACATCGCACACCGCCACAATGTCGCCAAACCGCCGCGACTGATCGGCGATCGACGACCCTTGCCCCCCCACGCCAATCGCTCCCAGCACCAGCCGGTCGTTCTTCGACTTCGGCTCCAAGGCGCGCGCCAATGGCGTGGTGAATCCTTGTGGCCCCAACAGGCCGGCGGCAAACAAACCAGCGCCGGTCTGAACGAAACGACGACGACTAACCGAAGATCGAGACATCGCAACTCTCGCAGCGGGTGATAAAGGCGGGAAGTTTGGCTGGGGCGGTCCGCGGATGAGACTATACAAATCCGCAGCCCGCGCGTCGCCAGTGTACTGCCCCGCCAAGCGGTTTTCCAATTTCTCTACGGCGAGACCACTTCAAAGTGGGTAATCCGCCAACCCACGTCCAGATCGGCGCCCAGCACCGTGCGCTGATATTCCGCCGGATAGCCATAGCGCGGGTCAAACCGCGCCCGCAGCAGCACCTGCTCGGGTGAATCGACCCCGAACGCGCTGCGCGGCGACTCCGCCGATCGCATGTCTTGCGCCAATGTCGCGAACTGATTCGGCACGCTCCAATACTCCCAGGTGCGTCGCTGGCTCGGCGCGCGGCCATCGCGCGTCATCCGCGTCACGCGTCCGTCGCGCACCTCCACATGCACCCGGCCCGCGCGGGCGCCCGAAATCTCCAAATCAAGCGCATAACTGGCTGGCCCGTTCTTGCTCCAGCGAGCGCGCGCCGCCTCGAGCGCGGCCTGCGTCAACGGCGGCGCGCCCCCCTGAGCCATAGTCACCACCACGGCCAGCACCCCCGCCAATCCCAGCAATATCCCTAGCGCGATGCCCACCAGTAACGTGGCCGGTCGCCAACGGCGGCGCGGCGCCACCGCGGCGGCTGCAATCTTCAATTCGTCGCCTGGCTCGTGCATGCGGTTGCCTGTTCGATTGGCGCGCTGCGATAACAGGGGCGCACGGCGCGCCCGGGCGAATTGTCACTCTGGCGCGGTCGTCGCGTCAACGGACTCGCGCGAGGGTACTGCATGATGGCAATTAGCGAAGCGGAAGGTCGCCCCGGCAAGGCGCGCACCAAGATCGTGGCCACGGTGGGCCCCGCCTGTTCAGATCCGTTGGCGCTGGGCCGCCTGATCGACGCCGGCGTCGATGTCTTTCGGCTCAACATGGCGCATGGCACGCTCGATTCGCATGGCGCGGCGATCGCCGCCATCCGCGCCCTCTCCGCAGAGCGCGGCCGCCCCGTCGCCGTGCTGGTCGATCTCTCTGGTCCCAAGATTCGCCTGGGCGAGTTGCCCGGCGGCAAGATCGAATGTCGCCAAGGCGAAGAATATCGCTTCGTCCGCGGCGCAGCGTCCGATCAGCCGGGCGAACTGGTCACCAGCTACGAAAAGCTGGTCGACGAACTCGATGTCAACGATCGTGTCATGATCGCCGATGGCTCCGTCGGCATGCGGGTCATCGCCCGCGCGCCCAACTCCGCCATCTGCCGCGTGACGCAACCCGGCCTGATCCGCAGTCGGCAAGGGGTGAACCTGCCATGCGTCAAACTGAGCACCCCCGCCATGACGCCCGACGATCGCGCGCACGCCATCTGGGCGGCGCGGCAAGAAGTCGATTTCGTCGGCCTCAGTTTTGTCCGCGCGCCGCAAGACATCGAACAACTCAAACAGTTGCTGCGCGAGCATCAATCGTCGGCCCGCACCATCGCTAAGATCGAAAAGCCCGAAGCGCTTGCCCATCTGGATGCGATCATTCGCGCGGCCGGCGGCGTGATGATCGCGCGCGGCGATCTGGGGGTCGAGATCGACATCGCCCGCGTCCCGCTGGTGCAAAAGGAGATCATCGCCGCCTGCCGGCGCCTGCAAAAGCCGGTCATCACCGCCACGCAAATGCTCGACAGCATGCAGGTCTCCTCGCGCCCCACGCGCGCCGAGGCCAGCGACGTGGCCAACGCCATCCTCGATGGCGCCGACGCCTGCATGCTCAGCGGCGAGACGGCCATCGGCAAGTATCCCGTCGAAGCGGTCGAAATGATGAACCGCATTGCCGTCGTCACCGAAAGCAGCCTCTCGCATCAAGACCACGTCTACACCGAGAGCGAAGCCGCCGAAGGCCTGCACCCCGTCACCGAGGCCGTGGTGCATGGCGCCAGCATTATGGCCCATCAGCTCGACGCGCGGCTCTTGGTGGTCGCTAGCCACTCTGGCGCCACCGCCTTGGCCTTGGCCAAGCAGCGCAACATCGTCCCGGCGGTCGGCGTCAGCGAGTTGCGCGGCACGCTGCGGCAGATGTGCCTCTACTGGGGCATCATTCCGCTGCCAGGGCTTGGCGACGGTGGCGCCGCCGAATTGATCGAGCAGGTCGTGGCCTGGGGCCGACAGCGGCAACTGCTCGACTCGGGAGATCGTCTAGTGGTCGTCAGCGGCACGCAAACGCGCGTCTCTGGGCACAACCTGGTAATGGTTCATCAAATCGCCTGACCCACGACTGCTGCCGATCGGTCCTAGTGGCCGCTGGCCAAAAACTCTAAAATCGGCGGCGGTTGTCCCTCCCCTTTCGTCTCCCACCTTGGTTGCGATCCTATCATGGCAGAGCGCGTCTACAATTTCTCTCCCGGCCCCGCGGTGCTCCCCGTTAGCGTGCTCGAAGCGGCCCAGCGCGACCTGCTGGCACTGCCCGGCGTCGGCATGTCGGTGCTCGAAATCAGCCATCGCTCACCGCCGTTCGAACGCATCTTGCAAGAGACGCAAGACAACCTCCGCACGCTTCTGGCGATTCCGGCAAACTACAAAATCCTCTTTCTCCAAGGGGGATCGCTGCTGCAGTTCTCGATGATCGCCATGAATTTTCTGCGCGGCCAGAAACTGCCGGCAGACTATGTCGTCACCGGCACGTGGGGCAAAAAGGCCCTGGCAGACGCTAAGCTCGAAGGCCCAGCCCGTGCGGCCTGGGATGGCGCCGCCAGCAAGTACGACCACCTGCCCGCGGCGACCGACATCGACTTCAGCCCCCAGGCGGCCTACATCCACACCACGTCGAACGAGACGATTCAAGGGGTGCAGTTCGCGGCCGCGCCCCCATTTGCCGGCGCCGCGGGCAAAGCGCCGATTATTTGCGACGCGTCGAGCGATTTTCTCTGCCGACCCATGCCGGTCGATCAGTACGGAATGATCTACGCCTGCGCCCAAAAGAACGCTGGCCCGGCCGGAGTCACTGTCGCCATCGTCCGCGAAGACTTGTTGGCCCGCTCCCCCAGTAACCTGCCGGGCATCTTGAGCTTCGCGGTGATGGCCGAAAACAACTCGCTGTTCAACACGCCGCCGGTGTTTGGCATCTATGTGGTGATGCTGGTCACGCGCTGGCTCTTGAACGACGTGGGGGGCCTGGCGCGAATGGAAGAACTCAATCGCGAGAAAGCGAAGCTGCTTTACGACGCGATCGACGGCAGCGGCGGCTTCTACCAGGGGCATGCCCATCAAGATTGCCGCAGCCTGATGAACGTGACCTTCCGCCTGCCCGACGCCGACGCGGAGAAGACATTCCTTAAGGGCGCCGAGTCAAAGGGACTGTATCAACTCAAGGGGCATCGCTCGGTCGGCGGCATCCGGGCGTCGATCTACAACGCCATGCCGCGCGAAGGGGTGGCGTTGTTGGCCGACTACATGCGCGACTTCGCGGCGGGGCGATAGTTCAATCGCACGCGCCCAATTGGAGAATAAACGCATGCGACACATTGGATCGAGCACCGCAATCCTGCTGGCCCTGGCAATGGCTCTATTGTCCGTCGGAGGGACTCGGCAGGCGCTGTCGGCGCCGTCGCCCCAACTAATGGTCGGCAGCGCGAGCACCAGCATCACCCCCGATCGGCCCGTCGCCCTTTCCGGGCAGATGCACACGCGCATCTCGCAACAGGTGCAAGCCCCCTGCACCGCCACCGCGCTGGCCCTCGAATCGAAGCAGGCGGACACGGCGCTCGATCAGGCCATTTTTGTCTCCTGCGATCTGGCGGCCATCGACGAAGGAATCGCCGAAGGCGTCCGCGACGCCGCGCGCGAGCGCCTGGCCGGCTTCGACCTGCAAAAGCTGATCCTCAGCGCCACGCATACCCACACGGCGCCTGTCACGGATGAAACGCTCTACGCCATCCCGGAGCAAGGAGTCATGCCGGTCAACGAGTACCGACAGTTTCTCATCCAGCAGTTGGCCGATGTTGCGGCGCGGGCCTGGACCCACCGTCAGCCGGGCAAGGTCGCTTGGGGACTGGGGCACGCGGTCGTCGCCCACAACCGCCGCGCCTGGTACGACGACGGCCATGCCGAGATGTACGGAGCGACCGAAGTCGCCACCTTTCAAGGAATCGAAGGGCACGCCGACCATGGGGTCGAGGTGCTGTTCTTCTGGAACAGCGACGGCGAGCTAACCGCCACCGCGATCAATCTCGCCTGCCCCGCGCAAGAGGTCGAAGGACTCTCGGCGGTCAACGCCGACTTTTGGCATCCGGTTCGAGAATCGCTGCAAAAGCGCTTTTCCAAAGACCTGCATGTCTTGGCCTGGATCGGCGCCGCCGGCGACCAATCGCCCCATCTCATGTTTCGCGATCGGGCCGAAGAGCGCATGCAAAAGCTGCGCGGCCTCAACCGCCTGGAGGAGATCGCCCAGCGCATCATCGCGGCCTGGGACGAAGCCTACGCCGGCGCCAAACAAGAGATCCACACGGAGGCGCCGCTGGTTCACCACGTCGAACAAGTTGCCTTGCCGGTGCGCCAAGTCACCCAGGAAGAATACCTGAATGTGAAAGCGACGCTGGCCAGCATCGGCGACGATCCTAAGCGCCACACCGAGCGCGTCTGGCATCAGCGCGTGGTCGACCGCTTCGAGAACCAAAAAGAGCGGCCCACATACCAGATCGAATTGCACGTGCTGCGATTGGGAGATGTCGCCATCGCCACCAATCCGTTTGAGTTGTTCAACGACTACGGCATTCAGATCAAGGCCCGCAGCCCGGCGATGCAGACCTTTGTCATCCAGTTGGCAGGGCCGGGCACCTATTTGCCAACGGCGCGGGCCGTGCAAGGGGGCGGCTACAGCGCGATCGTCCAGAGCAGCCTCGTCGGCCCCGCGGGGGGCAAAGCCCTGGTGAACAAAACGGTCGAGTTGATCGACTCGCTATGGAAGTAAGCGCGGGCGAAGAATGCTCCAGTAGGTTGTTACCCTAGACAACCAACAGTGCTCTGGCCTGTTAACGGCCTCGTCGCGCGAAGATCAATAGCGCGCCCAGGCCAGCCAGCGCCAGGGCCATCGCCGCCGGCTCGGGGATCGGGGTGAGCAGAAAGCCACGGCTTGCTCCGTTGCGCAGCCCCCAGCCTACGATTTGCCCCTTGCTGTTGATGTCGTTGGCGTACAAGAGTTGCCAGCCGGAATCTGACGGAAGCAATTCGTCGAGCTGCTTCATGCCTCGTGTCGAATCATACACAAAAGCACGAACTTCGAATTCGCCGGGAATCGTTTGCGAAACCCCAACAACTGTGCCCGCATCGTTGATTCCCAGAGCGGTGCTGCCGTCGCCGCCTAACGTGCCCAAATCAAGCAGACCCTCGTTTTCGCTCCAAAGAAAACCGTGGCTTCCTGATACGCCAACGACCTGCCCGTACTCATTAATCTTGTAGGCAGCACCCGAAGTTGATGAGGGGTCGAGGATCGTCAGTTCGCCATCCTGGTAGAAAAATGCGTTGGATTGCTCGCTTGATGAACCAACGGTGCCAACGACCTGTTCCAACTCGTTGATGCCATATGCCGCGTTGAAGCCGTCGTAGTCGTCGCCAATTTCTTGCAACCCGGACTCAGGAGAATAAAGGTACGCCCGGCGATGACCGACGCCGGCAATCCATCCGGTGTTGGTGATAGATTGGGGCACAAAAGGACGATCCAATGGCAGGTCGCGAAATCCTGTGATTGCATCCCAAAGGAAAACGGTGCTTGTGCCCGGTATCGCCGAATACGACCCGACCGTCACGCCCAATTGATTGATGGCGTACGCGCTGCTGGTGAAGGCCCCCGGCGGCACAAGACTGGTACGCGCTCCGTGTTGATAATGAAACGCATGTTCGTAGCCATCGTTGCCCGAAACTGAAATTCGACCGACAACCGCGCCCATGTCGTTGATCGCGGCTGCCTCGATAAGTCCATCGTCTACAGCGCCAAGATCGGTGATGCGGTACTCGGCGGCACTCGCGATCGCAGATTGGAGGGTTAGAGCGCCCGCAATTGCGACCGATAGTCGACGCAGATTCACTTTTGCTTCTCCAATTCGGCGAGCGCTTCTACAACGGCAGAATCATATCGGCGGTTTACGAGTGGCCCAATAGGTGTACCGTGTTGATTGCCAATCGCTTATCGTTACCATGTTTGTTCCTTCATAGCATCGCCGCAATTGACTTGAGAAATCCCGTTGATGATGGACTCGAAACGGCTGCACGTGTCGCGCATTGAGATGCTCGAACGCCGAGAAGTGTTGACTCCCACCTTCTGGGTCTCTCATACCGGTGGGAATGTCAACCAAGTTGGGACATTGGCATGGTGCGTAAATCAGGCTAATTTGCGGCCCGGATACGACGAGATCGGTTTCGATGATACGCAGCTTGGGACGGCAATCACGTTGAATTTCAGCGGATTCACGCAACCAGCTATCACGTCAACCACAAGCATTCTTGGCAAAGCTAGCAGGAGCGGCGCCAACATCAACGTGCAAATCATTGGCGGAGCCACGCCGCCGAGCTACGCGATTCGTTTTTCAACGACCAATTCTGTGTACGGCGTGAGCGTCGTAGACTCGCTGGAAATCAGCGGTTTCGCCGCAGGCGGTATCTCGGCCGCCACCACGGATTCGGTGCCATCCTATTTCCGCTTCGCGAACAATGTGATTCATGACAACGGCGCCGCCGTGATGAATGGAGCGGCGGGTATTAAACTGGATGGCGTAGCTCGCTGGGAGATTCAGAACAATCAGATTTACGCCAATCAATCTAGCGGCATTTACGTTGGCGCCAACGCAATTGGGGGCGTCGGCACGCAAATCATCTCAGGCAACTACATCGGCACCAACGCCGCCGAGGCGCCCAATCTCGGCAATGGCCAACACGGCATCTATTTCGACGGCTTCAGCGCTGCGAATCAACAGTCGAAGAACTGGTCGGTCACCAACAATCGCATTTGGAACAACGGTTTCCTCACGGGCACGCTGCGCGGTCCGGGAATGTCGTATTATGGCGGCTTCGATCAGGTCGCGCTGAAGTACGAGCCCATCGTTGCCGCAAACCCCTACGCGGCGGGCGATCAGATTTCGATCACCAACAACAGCTTCAAGCTGCTCTACGAGCCCGATGGCGATCCTGTCGGCATTCCGATCGACCTGGGAGACTCTGTTCAGAAGACCAATAGCTGGCATCCGTATGAGGGGCCGACCGCCAACCTACCCGCAAACGTCGGCTCGACCATCAATGGGCTGTTGAACCATCCCGAAGTCGATGTGGCCGGATTCACGATGTCGGGCAACACCTGGACGGTGCGCGGGACAGTGCCGATCATCGGCAGCGCTCAAATCTTGATCTACAAGAAATTGGCGGATGGCAGAATCATTCAGATTGGCTCCACGAACAACACCGGAACTGTTTGGTCGGAGACGTTTGCGAACGGCACGGCGGAAAATCAACTCAAACCCGGCGATGAAATCGCCGCGCTGACGGTGCAGGGCACCAACACCTCGGAAATGAGCGCGTTCACCAAGGTCTATCTTGTGCCGCAGGTCATCGCGGTCAAAGTCAGCAACAACGTCGACGGCGTGCTTACCAACACCTATTCGGTGCCGGCAGGCAGCGGCGAACAGATTCGTACCGTCCCCGTTGGCGGCATGGACACGCTTTCGATTACTTTCAACACGCCGCTCGACGTGACCATCAACCCGATCTCCGATATTTCGATCCATGGGCAGGGCGGAGGGGGCTTCGCTAGTCGATTTTACTCTAGCACCAACTTTGTATGGGACGCGGCTACGAACACTGGCGTCTGGACGCTGGTGCCGACGCAAAACCAACGCCCTTATTTATACGACCAGATCGTATGGACATTGATCGACGGGTGCGCAATCCCAATGGCGTGGCGCTCGATGGCGAATGGTCGAACCCGTCTTCGCTCACCGATACGGGCACGAGCGTTTTCCCTTCAGGCAACGGGACGCCCGGCGGCAATTTCGTGTTCCGCATGACCGTCCTGCCGGGCGACGGCAACCGAGACAATGTGGTAAACGGCGCGGATTACACCCTTTGGTCTGATCACTATCAACAGTCGGGGGGATTCGGCGAAGGCGACTGGAATGGCGACTCCTATGTGGATGGCGCTGACTATTCGATATGGGCGGATCGCTTTCACCTGGACTACACCACTTGGCCCACGGGCGGGTCAGGGCTGATGGCGATGGGCGGCGGCGAGTCGGAAATGAGCGACGAAGAGCGACAACAGGCAATCCATGACGAACTTTTGGCCCTCTATCAAACCAAGCAACGCTCGCTGGCCAAAGACGCCGCTGCCTTGTTGGGATTGAACGCGCAGGCCGCCAAGGTGATGTCGTTTGACGCGTTCTTTGCAGAGTTGAGTCAATGGTAGTGCTTCAGCCGCCTGTGCATTGGCGTCCTCGAATTCAGTGGACCGCTATGCGAACCGCGTTTGCAATATCGATTCTATTTGCGCTTTCTACCCCCTGCCGCGCCGCGGACCCAGAGACGCTGCTCGTCTGGCCGCAAGGGGCGCCCGGCGCGGTCGCTGCGGAAGAAGTCGACCGGCCCACGCTCGCCATTTACCAGCCGCCGGCTGAAGGTCGGCAGCGGGCTGCGATTGTGGTCTGTCCGGGGGGCGGCTACTCCGGTCTGGCGATGGACCACGAAGGCCAACAGATCGCCGACTGGCTCAACGCCCACGGCGTCACCGCCTGCGTGCTCAAGTATCGGCTCGGCCCGCGCTACCATCATCCCGCGCCCCTGAGCGACGCCCAGCGCGCCATCCGAATCGTCCGCGCCCAGGCTAGCGAGCTGGAAATCGATCCCGACAAGATCGGCATCCTCGGCTTCTCCGCCGGTGGGCATCTCGCCTCAACCGCAGCCACCCATTTCGATCGCGGACAGAGCGACGCCCAGGACCCCATCGACCGGCAAAGCTGCCGACCCGACTTTGCGGTGCTTCTGTATCCGGTGATCGCGCTAGCCACCGAATACGCCCACGCCGGCTCGCTCAAGAATCTGCTCGGCGACGCGCCAGACGCCAAGCTCTTGGAAAGCCTCTCCAACGAGCGACAAGTAACGGCCGAAACGCCCCCCTGCTTCTTGGTCCACACCAACGAAGACAAGCCGGTGCCAGCCGAGAACAGCGTCCTCTTTTATCTCGCGCTGCGTAAGGCGGGCGTGCCCGCCGAGATGCACATCTACGAGTTTGGCCGCCACGGCCTGGGACTTGGCAAAGTCGATCCCGCCTTTTCCACCTGGCCGGCGCTGTGCATCCAGTGGATGACCCGGCACGGTTGGCTGGCCGCGCCCGAGCCAAACCGCGCTCGCTAGCCCCCGCGTTGCTGGTCAAAGCTCGCGCCGTTGACCGTACGCTGTACACCTGTTACGGTCGATGGCTTGGCAATCTGCTACAATCGGCTGCACAAATCCCTGCCCTCTTTTTTCCGCCTTTTCTTGCTGGTGAACCCTTGAGGTCCGAGCCCACGCCCCCTTCCGCCACGCCCCAATCAACTGCTGCGGCGCCCGCCGACGCCGACACCGCCGACTTCACCACCCTCGGCCTGTCCGACGTTACCCTCGCCGCGCTCGAACAGGCCCAGTATTTTAGCCCCACGCCAATTCAGGCCAGTTTGATTCCGCTGGCGCTTACCGGCGGCGACGTGCTCGGCCAGGCGCGCACCGGCACCGGCAAGACCGCTGCCTTCGTCATCCCCGTGCTCGAGCGCTTGCGCCCGCGCAAAGAATCGTCCGACCCGCAGGCCCTGATTCTGGTCCCCACCCGCGAACTGGCGGTGCAGGTCCGCGACGAGTTCGCCAAGCTCTCGCATGGCCGGCGCGTCAACACCGTCGCCCTCTACGGCGGCAAACCCATTCGCAGCCAGATCGAAAAGCTCCGCCGCGGCGCCGAGGTCATCGTGGGCACCCCCGGCCGTGTGCTCGACCACATCGCGCGCGGCACGCTGACGCTGGAGCGTCTGAACGTCGTGGTGCTCGACGAGGCCGATCGCATGCTCGACATCGGCTTTCGGCCCGATATCGAAAAAATCTTGCGCCGCTGCCCGCGCGAGCGGCAAACCCTGCTGCTCAGCGCCACGGTGCCGCCGCCGGTCGAGCGACTCGCGGCCCGCTACATGGGCGAATACGAAAAGCTCGATTGCTCGACCAACGACATGTCGGTCGAGACGATCGATCAGTATTACTTCACAATCGATCCCGAGCGCAAGTTCGAACTGCTCGTCAAACTGTTGGATCGCGAAGAGCCGCACCAGGCGATCATCTTCTGCCGCACCAAGCGCGGCACCGATCGAGTGCACCACAATCTGAAAAAGAAGTTCGACAACGTGGGCTGCATCCATGGCGACCTGCCGCAACGCGCGCGCGATCGCGTGATGACCCAGTTTCGCGAGAACGGCGTGCGCTATCTCATCGCCACCGACGTCGTGGGGCGCGGTATCGACGTCAGCAGCATCTCGCACATCATCAACTACGACCTGCCAGAGTTCTGCGACGACTACGTGCATCGCGTGGGACGCACAGGCCGTATGGGGCGTGAGGGAGTGGCCTATAGCTTTGTCACCCCCGAGCAAGGCAACGAGTTGACGCGCATTGAGATGCGCATCAATCGCCTGCTCAAGCGCGCCGAGATCAAAGGCTTCGACACCGATCAAAAGAAACCCGCCGCCAGCGCCCACGGCAATGGCCAGCAATCGCCCCCCCCAGACGGCCAGCCCGAAGAACCGGCCAAGCCAGCCCCGCCGCCGATGCGGGGCCGGTATCGCCGGCGCATTCGCAAAGCGCTCTAGTGGGCTACTCGGCGCCGGCTGGCACCGCCTCCAGCGGCGGCGCCTCGCTCGACTGCGGCGCCTCCGAGTGCGGCAATGGCTGCGTTTCCAAAAAGCCGATCAACAAGAACAGCAGCGCCGCGCTGATCACGAACGACGCGCTGAGTCGCGTTCCGCTCGATTCCACCTCGCCCTTAATCTCTGGCGCCGTGCGCGCCACGCTCCACGCGGCCAACCGGTCGATCGCCGCCAGCAAGAGCGTCAGCGCCGCCACCACCAAGAGCACCGCCACCGCGTGATGAAGCCCCGCCAGATACATGCGCGAGGTTGGCCCCCGCAGCAGCACCGCGCACAAGATCACAAGCAGCAACAGTTGCTCCGCGACCAGCGCAATCCACATCCGCCCCGGTTGCGCCAAGATGCGATGGCCGTAGCGACTGAGCCGATACTGCAGCACGCCCGCCAAGCCCAGATAGAGCACCGTCAACCAGCGGCCAATGGCGCCCATGGTGCCCAGGTGGTCGACTCCGTGATGCGGCGTCTCCACCAGCGCGGCGCCCATCACCCAGGCGGCCCCCAACCATGCCAGCGCGGCCAGGGCCAGGTGCGCCGTCGGCAGATAATGCACCAATCGAAACAGCACGCGCCGCGCTCCTCAAAGTGTTACTCGGGGCGAGTTTCTCGGCGATCCGCTCGCCACGGAAAAGCTATGCTTTCCTAGCATGGCCCGCAAGACGCCAAAACGCATGCCCTCCACTCAGACCATCACCGATCTCGACCCCCTGTCGCCGCGCCTGGCCGCGCGCGGGCATGGCGTCATCGAGGTGGCCAATGGGCGATTGGTGAGCGTCACCCCGCGCTGGCTTCCCAAACAGGTCTCACTGGCCGAGGCGCTGCTGTGGGGCCGAGCGGCGCACGCGCGCCGCGCCGGCGACCGCTGTTGGCTCTACTACAATCAACCGCGGCGCTGCCCCAACTACCTGGCGCTCAAATACATCGTTTCGCATCGTGGCGCCAGCTTCGCCACCTTTCGGCGGGCAACGCTCGTGCTCGATCGCATTGCTGAAATAAAGCGAATCGACGCCATCGTGACAGAAGTCACTAACCTGCGCATCTCCGCCCGGTTGCTCCACCGCTGGGGCTGGGAGCCGCACTTGGAGAACGGCTGGCGGCGGCACTACATCAAGCGGTTCTACGGCCACTATCCGCGCCCGGCGCCGGCGATTGGCGCCAGCTTGCTGGCAGTCGCGGCCGACTGAGGTTCAAGCTCGCCTTGTCGCGGCGGTTCCCCCTGGCTACCATCCCGCCGCGCCACTGTTTTCTGCGCAGCCTGCGGCGCCCCCAAGCGCCGCCACCCCTGCTCGCACCGGGCCACTGATGAACATCGCGGGCCGCCAACCTGCTCGCTCCAGATTCGCCGGCTGTCTCTGCGCGCTGGCGGCGCTGGCGGCCAGCGGCTGCACACAGAACCCGATGATGATGCAGAGCCAGATTCAGTCGCTGCAACAGCAGCAACTGGCCATCTCGCAGCAAAACCGCGAACTGCAAACCCGCGCCACCACGCTCGACAACGACAATCAAGAGCTCGAACGCTTGCTGGCGCAAAGCCAACAGCAGGTGCGTCTGTTCGAAGACCAGGTGACGGTGATGCGCGAGCAACTCACCGCCACCTCGTCGCAGTTGGCGCAAGCGCGCGACCTGTCAGAAGAGTTCAACGACAAGCACAAGGCGCTCCAGGCCTCGATTCGCAGCCGCGGCAGCGCGCAAATCACCGCCAACAACAGCTTCAAGGCCCAACTTCCCGACATTGTCGTGGCGGGGCTCAACGTCCGCCGCGATGGCGACGTCGTCCGTATCGAGCTTCCCGGCACGCGGCTCTTCGTGCCCGGCGGCGCGCGGCTGCTGCCCGAGGCCAGCCCGCTGCTCGATCAGGTGTCGGCCGAACTCAAGCGGATCTACGCCGGTCAGGTCATTGGCGTCGAGGGCTTCACCGACAGCGATCCGGTGCAAACCAGCCAGTGGCAAAACAACCATCAGCTCTCGGTCGGCCAAGCGATGGCGGTGTACGACTATATGACGGTTCGTGGCGGCTTTCGCGCCGATCAGTTGTTCGTCGTCGGCCACGGCTCGAATCATCCGGTCGTCTCCAACGCCACCCCCGCCGGCAAAGAGCGCAATCGCCGCGTCGAGCTGGTGGTCTATCCAGAGCAGGTCGGCCGCAACTAGCGATCGCCTTGCTCCTCCTGCGCGCTGCCCGCGCTTGGGCTATAATCGGCGAACCCGCCCGGCCCCGCTGCTGTCCCTGCCTCTGCCGTTTCGTGCTCTCCACCACTCACGCTCACCACCTGCCGCACCGCACGCATGATCGCCATTATCGACTACGGGATGGGCAACCTTCGCAGCGTGCAAAAAGCGTTTGAAAAGGTGGGCCACGCCGCCGAAATCAGCGACCGACCCGAGACGATCGCCCGCGCCGATAAGGTGATTCTGCCCGGCGTCGGCGCCATGGGCGACGCCATGCGCGAGCTTTGCGCACGCGGGCTGGACGACGCGGTTAAAGAGTCGATCGCCGCCGGCCGGCCGTTTCTTGGCATCTGCCTGGGGCTGCAACTGCTGTTCGACAAGAGCTACGAGGGGGGCGAGCATGCGGGGCTCGGCATCGTGCCCGGCGAGGTCCGCCGCTTTGAAGTCCCCGCCGAGTGCAAGGTGCCGCACATGGGCTGGAACCAGATTGAGCTGCGCAGTCGCCCACCGATCTTGGCGGACATCGCCGACGGCAGCTATTTCTACTTTGTGCATTCCTACTATGTGGCGCCGCGCGACCGCGACATCATCGCCGCCGAGGCTCGCTATCCCGAGCCATTCACCGCCATGATCTGGCGCGACAACCTCTACGCCACGCAGTTCCATCCCGAAAAGAGCCAGGCCGACGGGCTGAAGCTGCTCAAAAACTTCGCCGAGTTGTAGCTAAAGTCGATTTCTGAACCTTCTCCCCGGCCTCCTATCGGCTTCCCTCCACCCCTGGCGTGAAGCGGGGCGCAAAGCGTATCTTCATCGCTGCCGAACTGGCTGCTTTCGCCGCACAACCACACATCACACCGTAGGCATCGAGGAGACGCACATCATGGGCGCCCACAAGAGCACCGCCAACGCACGCCGCAAGCGCCTGCGCACCAAGAAGAACGCCGCCACCCGCGCAAAGGCCGCCGAAAAGGCTGGCGCGACCAAGCCCGCCAAGAAGAAAGCGGCCCCCAAGAAGGTCACGAAAAAGGCCGCCGTCTAAACGAGCGGCAGCGCCCCGAACCGGTGTCGGTTCTTGCGTCGTCGTTGCGCGTCGGTCGTAGTTGCTGTTCTCATTTACGGAGCGGCGCGGGGCGCCGCCGGGATCGTCGGCGGTTAGCACCGGCGGCCGTTGCGCTTGCGCGGCTGGCGCTTGGTGTGCAAATGCCAGAGGAAGCAGCGCGTCCTTTTCCCATCCCAGCGCCATCAAATTCGATCGCCCGGCGCAGTGGTTCTCGACTGCTATCAACTCCGAAACCGCGATAGGGCGCGTTTCTCGCCGCGGCTATAATCCTGATCGAGTCTTGATTGCGTCGCTTCAGCTCCATTCGTCGCACGTCGAATGGAGCGGCGCGTCGCGTCAATGCTTGGCCGTCGGTCGCTGGTCCCGCGGAGGTCTTGTCTCGTGTCGCACACAGCCGCCCCCGATCCAATCGCGAACGAATCACGGCCCACCGGATCGCCACGCCATCCACACGGGTCGCGGGCTCGCGTACTGCTGACCAGTGTGTTTGGGCCGTACGCGCAGGACGACGCATATGGCAGTCGCTACATCAATCCGATGGAGCTGTACCACAATCAGGTCACGCGGGTGCAGCATGCCTTCTCGCTGCGAACGTTCAATCGGTCGTGGGGGCTGATGTTGATTCAGGCTAATCTGCGGGCCCCGGTCACATTGTTGGACTTTCCCACACAAGAACGCTTTGTGGAGGAGATTCAAACGCAGCCCTACGACATTGTGGGCATCAGCTCCATTCAAACCAACCTGATCAAAGTCCGGCGGATGTGCCGCTTGATCCGCAAGCACCTGCCCCACGCCACCATTCTGATCGGCGGGCATCTCGCCAACTTTCCCGACTTGAAACAGTATTGCGATTGCGACCACGTCGTCAGATCGGACGGCGTGCGCTGGATGCGCGAATACCTCGGTGAGGATCCCGACGCGCCCATTCGTCATCCGCAAGTCGCCGGCAATATCGGGTCGCGCATCCTGGGTGTGACCCTGCGGAATCATCCTGGCGACGCCTGCGCTACGCTCATTCCGTCGGTGGGTTGTCCGATGGGCTGCAACTTTTGCTCGACGTCCGCCATGTTTGGCGGCAAAGGACGTTCGATCGAGTTCTATCGCAGCGGGTCCGACCTGTTCGAGGTCATGTGTCAACTGGAGCAGAATCTGACGATTCAATCGTTCTTCGTCATGGACGAAAATTTTCTCGTCAACACCAAGCGCAGCCTGCAACTCTTGGAGCTGATGGAGAAGCATCACAAGCCCTGGTCGATCTTCGTCTTCAGCTCGGCCAATGTCTTGCAGAAGTACACGATGGACCAGCTTGTGCGATTGGGCGTCTCGTGGGTTTGGATGGGGTTGGAAGGAAAAGGCTCGCAGTACAAAAAGCTCGCAGGGACCGACACGCTCGCCTTGGTGCGCCAGCTTCGCGAACATGGCATACGGGTCCTCGGGTCGACCATCATCGGATTGGAAGAGCACACGCTCGAAAACATCGACGCCGCAATCGACCACGCCGTGCAGCACGCCACCGAATTCCACCAATTCATGCTGTATACGCCGATCCCCGGCACGCCCCTCTTTTCGGAGCTCGCGTCGCAGGGCAAGCTGCTCTCGGTGGCCGACTACTCCGTGGCAGATATCCACGGCCAATTACAATTCAACTATCGCCATCCTCATATTCCACAGGGGCAAGAGACCGAACTCTTGTTGCGGGCATTTCATCGCGACTTCGAGGTGAACGGCCCCAGTGTCGTGCGTATCGTGCGCACGACGCTCCGCGCCTGGAAGCGCTTCCAACACCACCCAGACGAGCGCGTGCGCGCTCGATTCGCCTATGAGGCCGCGAATCTCCCCATGCAATACGCGGGCGTGCTTTGGGCTTGTCGCCAGTGGTATCGCGACGATACGCGCCAGGCGGCAGAAATCACCACCGTCCTCAACGAGCTCTATGCCGAATGTGGAGAGCCGGCGCGGCGGGCGGCGCCGATCATCGGCCGCAAGCTCCACCGCCGGATTCAGCAAGAGGAACAACGCCTGCGACAAGGGTGGACCTATGAGCCGCCAACCTTCTATGAAACCAATTATCCCGACGGTCCGCCCAACTCCGTCCACGTGGCGCCGGTGGATCCACCTTGTGTAGCGCATGCGACCGTGAGTAATTGAACGCTGAGGCGCGTCACCCAAAGTGAGAAAACTGACGCCGATCGCCGCCACCCGCTTGCCGGCCGCCGAAAAGGCCGGCGCGACGAAGACCGCCAAGCCCACCAAAAAGTAGGCAGCGCCCAAGAAGGCCGCGAAAAAGGCCACTGCTTAAGCAGGAGGCCGCACAACGGTACGCGTGCCGCAACTGGAAAGCGCCCTACGCCTCACCTGCCAAAATGACACGCCCGGCCGGCGGCGGTTCGCGGTCCATCCGCCGACCAATCGCTGCGATTCTACACAAGTCTTTGCCTATTCGCCTCTTGTGGCGCTACTGCAGACAGAGGGCCGCCACTGGGCGCGCCGCTTGCGTTCTACACCGCCGCGCCGGAAGGTGCGCCTATTTTGGCAGGCCCCCGGCCCACACCCCGACTTTCACCACAACTCTCTGATAAGCGAATTCCGGAGGATACCGAGTCATGTCGACCGCGACCGCGTCCAAAGCTCGCAAATCGACCCAGCCCAAGCTCCAGCCGCTCGGCGACCGTGTGGTCATCCAGCGCGAGGAGGCCGAAGAGCGCACCGCCGGCGGCATCGTGCTGCCCGATAGCGCCAAAAACAAGCCCGCCCGCGGCAAGATCGTCGCCGTCGGCGATGGCCGCCTGCTCGACAATGGCCAGCGCAACAAGATTCAGGTCAAGGTGGGCGAGCGCGTGCTGTTTAGCTCCTACGCCGGCGAGACCTTCAAGATCGGCGAGCAAGAACTGCTGCTGATGCGCGAAGACGATATCCTGGCCGTCATCGACTAACCGCCGCTTGTAACCACCGTGCGCCGCGCCCCGCGCGGCCGGTTCCCTCCATACACCGCCATTGAGACATTGCGAAGGAGATTCCACGCATGGCAAAGATGATTGCTTTCGACCAGGAAGCCCGCGAGGCGATGCGCCGCGGCGTTTCCAAACTGGCCCGCGCCGTCAAGGTGACCCTCGGTCCCCGCGGCCGCAACGTGATTTTGCAAAAGAGCTTTGGCTCGCCGACCGTCACTAAGGACGGCGTCACCGTGGCCAAGGAAATCGACGTCGAGGACGTCTACGAGAACATGGGCGCCCGTATGGTCCGTGAGGTCGCCTCCAAGACCAGCGACGTCGCCGGCGACGGCACCACCACCGCCACCGTGCTCGCCGAAGCCATCTTCAACGAAGGGCTCAAGGCGGTCGTGGCGGGCGTGAACCCGATCCAACTCAAGCTCGGCATCGAAAAGGCCGTGGCCGACATCACCGAGCGCCTCCACAAGGCCTCGATCACCATCAAGAGCCGCAAGGAAATGGCGCAAGTCGCCGCCGTGGCCAGCAACAACGACATGGAAATCGGCAACCTATTGGCCGAGGCCATGGAGAAGGTCGGCAAAGACGGCGTCATCACCGTCGACGAAGGCAAGAGCCTCAAGACCGAGGTCGAATGGGTCGAGGGCATGCAGTTCGATCGCGGCTATCTGTCGCCTTACTTCATCACCGACCCCACCAAGATGGAGGCGGTCCTCGATGACCCCTATATCCTGGTGTTCGAAAAGAAGATCTCCAACGTCAAAGAGTTGGTGCCGGTGCTAGAGGCCGTGGTCAACGCGGGCCGTCCGCTGCTGATCGTCGCCGAAGAGGTCGAGGGCGAGGCCCTGGCCACGCTCGTCATCAACAAGCTGCGCGGCACCTTCAAGTGCGTCGCCGTCAAGGCGCCGGGCTACGGTGATCGCCGCAAGGCCATGATGGAAGACATCGCCATTCTCACCGGCGCCACCGCGGTCTTTGAGAGCCTCGGCATCAAGCTCGAGAGCCTCAAGATCACCGACCTCGGCCGCGCCAAGAAGGTGATTGTCGACAAGGACAACACCACCGTCATCGAAGGCGCCGGCAAGAGCGCCGACATCAAGGCCCGCATCGAGCAGATTCGCCGCGAGATCGAAGGCTCGACCAGCGATTACGATCGCGAAAAGCTCGAAGAGCGACTCGCCAAGCTCTCCGGCGGCGTGGCCAAGATCAACGTCGGCGCCGCGACCGAAAGCGAGATGAAGGAGAAGAAGGCCCGCGTCGAAGACGCCTTGCACGCCACCCGCGCAGCGGTGGAAGAAGGCATCTTGCCCGGCGGTGGTGTCGCGCTGCTCCGCGCCACCAGCGGCCTGAAGCCCAAGAACATTTCGCAAGGCGAGGAAGTCGGCTTCAACATTGTGTTGCGGGCGTGCCGCGCTCCGCTCACGCAGATCTCGCAGAACGCCGGCCAAGACGGCAGCATCGTCTGCGAGCGCGTGCTGGAGAAAGAAGGCAACGTTGGCTACAACGCCGCCACCGACAAGTACGAGGACCTGGTCAAGGCGGGCATCATCGACCCCACCAAGGTCACCCGCACCGCGCTGCAAAACGCGGCCAGCGTCTCCACGCTGCTCTTGACCAGCGATGCCTTGATCGCCGAGAAGCCCAAGGAAGGTAAGAAGGGCGCCGGCCACGGCGGCGACCACGACATGTACTAAATCGCAAATTGCTTTCCTTTCGGAGGCAAGCGATTTGAGTGGATATCAAAAACCCTGGGCGACAAGCTGCCAGCGAGTCGCCCAGGGATTTTTTATGCGCCGCGGGCCGATTTCCGCCGACATTCGCCGCAACATTGCGGGCGACGTAGAATTGTGGGCTCGTACCGCAAAGCCCAGGCAACCCGCTCATGACCGACCAGCCGACTCCCGTCCCTCCACCGCTCGCGCTCAATGCCGACCAGCGCAAGCTGCTCGCGGAGGCGGCGGCCTATCTCGAAAACCCCAGCTTCCTCGTCAAGGTGGCCAACCTGGTCGGCAAGCCCGCCGAGGTGGTCATCAAGTCGCTCCCCGATCGGGCGCGCGTCATCGTCGCCGACGGCACGAGCGACGCGTTGAAAACGGGACTCGATTGGGCAGTGCGTAGCCTGCCGCCCGAGTCGTCCGACGAGGTGTGCGAAAAGACCGGCGTCCGCGGCTTCTTGAAAAAACATCGCCACACCGCGCTCACGGCGCTCACCGGCGCCGGCGGCGGCATGATGGGCCTGCCCGGCCTCGCGGTGGAACTTCCCACCACCACCATGCTGATGCTCCGTTCCATCGCGTCGATCGCGGCCGAGCATGGCGCCGATCTCAACGACCCGGCCACGCGGCTAGAGTGTCTGGCCGTCTTCAGCCTTGGCTCGCAACCGCTGGAAGAAATGGAGTCGGCCTATCTGACCACGCGACTCAGCCTGGCGATGGCGGTGCGACAGGCCACGCACTTCGTGGCGCAGCACACGGCCCGCGAGATCAGCGACGCGCTGGCCAAGGGGACGGCGCCGGTGCTGATGCGCCTGATCAGCGCGATCGCCGCCCGCTTCCAGATTGTCGTCACCGAGAAGGTCGCCGCGCAGGCGGTGCCGATCGTCGGCGCCGGCCTCGGGGCCTTGGTCAACGCCTCCTTCACCGATCACTTCAACCGCGTGGCGCGATATCACTTTTCCATTGTTGAGATGGAACGCCGCTACGGCCGCGAACTGGTGCAGTCCGCCTATCGCGAGGCCTGTCAGGCGGAACAGAATAAACGCGTCGCTCGCCAAGGAGTAAAGCTCACCTCGGGCTAGTCATAAGCGTCGCTTATCGTCCCATTGGCATGTGGCTTGCATGTGGGAATACTCTAGAAAAACTGGAGGTTCTACCATGAATCGCGTATTCATTCTTCGCATCGCGGTCCTGGCGCTGATGTCGTTCGCCTGGGTCGGCACGGCCTGCGCCGAGGTCTATCTCGGCAAGGTGGTCTCCAGCCTCGAAGGCAAGCTGGTCGCCACCAGCAACGATGGCAAGACCAAGCGCGCCTTCACGCCCGACCGCGACACGCGCATCACACTCAACAGCACGCCGTGCAAATTGGAAGAGTTGTTGCCCGGCTTTTCGGTGACGGTGAAGACCAACGACGACGACGGCAGAGTCGAATCGATCTCCGCCCGCGGCAAAGCAGAGAAAGCGCGCGACCAGAGACCCAAGGCTCAGGACCAGCGACTCGCAGTGACCATTGTCGCGGCCAGTCAAGTGTCCTCCGCTGCTCCGCTGCTCTCTTCCGTGTGCCACTGGCTCTGCCAGTGCGACGCCAGGCGCGAGCTTCCAACTCTTCATCTCCCCTGCGCCTTCGCGACGTCGCGTTCTCGACTTTCCTAGCCACTAGTCACTGACCACTAGCGACTCATTCACACCTCTCCCCGCCGCTCCAACCATTTGTAATACACCAGCGAATAGACCACCGGCGCCAGCGCCGCGGCGATCACAAGCGCGAAACAAATCTCCAATCGCCCGCCGGCCAACAGGCAAATCACGCCTAGCGCGCCGGCAATGCCAAACGTCCACCCCGCCATCCAATGCGTGGCCCGCCACACCGTTTCGCTGGCCAGCGTCCACGGGGTGCGCACCCCCATCCAAAAATTACGCTCGATCCGCGGCATCAACCATCCAATCGCCGCGAAGAACGCCATCATGCCCCCAATCAGCCAGCGCCCAACATCGAGCGATCCGGGACGCGCACTGCCGACCAGCGTCACCAGATGGATGTAGGCCAACAAGCCAGTCGTCAGCGCCATCACCAGCCCATAAGCCCCCAAGAACGACCGTACCTGAAATTGCTTCGGCGACAGCCACGGCAGCGCCAAGGTGAGCGCCTGCAGGCCAACCAGCACGACCGGTAGCAAAAAGAAGATCGGCGCCGCATCCTCCTTGCGCGTCCAACCGTCGGGCTCTCCGTGCAGGTTCCAATGCGTCGGCAACCGCGCCGGCAGATTGTCGTAGGCGACAAACGCGTAGTAGACGCTGGCCGCCAGCGCCAAAAGCGTGATTCCGCACGAGACGTAAAACCAGCGCGTCATGACAAGAGGCTCCCCAAGGCGCGCCGCGTACCCGTCGCGCGTGCCGGTCGCTATTCTATCGCGCTTCGTCTGTCTCCTCTCCCAGCCGCGAGATGGTCGCCGCGATCTGTGCCACGTCGACCGGCTCCGACATCGGCACAAAGCGGCATTCCGCCAGACTCCGAAACCACGTCCGCTGCCGCTTGGCGAACTGCCGAGTGCGGGCCTTGATCTTCTCAATCGCTATTGCCAGTTCGCACTCGCCGTTCAAATAGGAAAAGATCTCCGCGTAGCCCACCGCCTGGCTGGCCGTGCGGCTCAACTCCCCGCGCTCGCGCAGTCGCCGCGCCTCGTCGACCAGCCCAGCCTCAATCATCGTGTCGACGCGCTGGTTGATCCGCGCGGCCAGCGCTTCGCGCGGCCAGTCGAGCGCAAACACGCGCCGCGCTGGCGCCGCCGGCGTCCAATCCGCGTCGGCCTGCCACGCGCTGATCGGCCGGCCGGTCAACTCATGCACCTCCAGCGCCCGCACCACGCGCCGCACGTCGTTGGCGTGCAGCCGTGCGGCGCTAGCCGGATCGACGGCCGCCAGTCGCGCATGTAGCGATTCGCTCCCCGCTGCCTGCGCCGCGGCGAGCAATCGCCGGCGCAGTTCCCAGTCGGCGGGCGGACCTTCGCTCAGTCCGCGCAGTAGCGCTTTGAGGTACAGCGGCGTGCCGCCAACAAAGATCGGCTCATGCCGTCGCGCGCGAATCTCCGCCACCAGCCGCGCGCTGGCGGTCAGGTACTGCGCCACGCTGAACTCGTCTTCCGGCGCAACCACGTCGATCAGGTGGTGCGGCACGCGCCCACGCTCAGCCGCGCTCGGTTTGGCCGTCCCCACATCCATCCCGCGATACAGCGCCATCGAATCGAGCGAAATGATCTCGCCGCCGACGCACTCGGCCAGCGCCACGCCAATCGCCGTCTTGCCGCTGGCGGTCGGCCCGGTCAAAAACCAGCAGTCGATAAATCGAGCCGGGTCGATCACTGTTTTCCAGTCCGTCGACATCATTTCAGATCACTTCGGTTCCAACAGTGGCCAGCAGGCCAGCGCGGCAGGCGGTTGCGACCCGCGCGCCCCCCCTCTACGATGCGTTTTTAGCAGTCTGGCCCGACCTGGAATACCGCCCGCAATGAGCGTTTCGCCCCCCATTCTTGAGCAGCTTATGGCGGTGATCGTCGATCGCAAGGCCCAGCCGCGCCCCAACTCGTACACCAACCAGTTGCTCGCCGACGGCGTCGCAAAAATCGGCGCCAAGGTGCAAGAAGAGGCCGCCGAGGTGGTCGAAGCGGCAGCCGAACCCGGCCCCGAGGGACGCGCCCACCTGATTCGCGAAACAGCCGACGTGCTCTATCATCTCTTCGTCCTGTTGGCCCATGCGGGCGTCCCGCTGGCCGAGGTCGAGGCCGAACTCGCACGCCGCTTTGGCATCTCCGGCCTCGACGAAAAAGCCGCCCGCGGCCAGAAAGGGGCCTCATGAGCAATCTGCGCATCGGCATCCCCAGCAAGGGCCGCCTCAGCGAGATCGCCGGCGACCTCTTAAGGCAAGCCGGCCTCAACTTCCGCCAACAAGAGCGCACCCTCTTTGCTCGCGTACGCGAGATGCCGGTCGACATCACCTTCTTGCGCACCGACGATATCCCGGTGCTCTGTGCCGAAGGGGCGATCGACCTGGGCATCACCGGCAGCGACCTGGTGGCCGAGAGCGGCGCCCATGTGCATACCCGGCTGGAGCTTGGCGTCGGCCAGTGCCGGCTTTCGGTCTGCGTCCCGGAAGACAGCCCGGTCCAAAAGCCCGCCCAGCTTGACGGCTGTCGCGTGGCGACCAGCTTTCCGAACATCACCCAGCGCTATCTAACGCGCGAAGGCGCCGAGGCCCATCTGGTCAACCTCTCCGGCTCCGTCGAGATCATGATCGCCCTCGGCGTGGCCGACGTAGTCGTCGACCTCATCGAAACCGGCAGCACGCTCGCCGCCAATCGGCTGCGCGTTCTGGCCGATATCGACCAATATCAAACTGTGCTCATCCAAAACCCGCAGGCCCGCCAGTCCGACCTGGCAGACCGCGTTGTCCGCCGGCTGGAAGGGGTGGTCATTGCCCGCGCGTACTCGCTGCTGGAGTACAATGTCCCCCGCGCCAAGTTGCACGAAGCGGAGCGGATCACGCCGGGCTTCAACTCCCCCACCGTCAGCTCGCTGGAAGACGCCGATTGGTGCGCGGTGCGGGTGATGGTGCGCCGCAACGAAGTGATCGGCATCATGGAACAACTCGAAGCGCTCGGCGCCACCGCGATCCTCGAAACTCAAATCACTAACTGCCGGCTGTAAGCCCTCACAAAGGATGTCTCATGGAATTCGGCGTCTCCCCCAAAATGCAGGAGATCCTTGCCAACATTCGCCAGTTCATGCGCGATCATGTCTTTCCGCTGGAGCCGGCAGTCGCCGAAAAGGGCTTTGGCGCCACCAAGCAAGAACTGGCCGCCCTGCGGGCCAAGGTGCGCGAGCGTGGCCTCTGGTGCCCGCAAATCCCCAAGGAGCATGGCGGCATGGGACTGTCGCTCTTGGAGCACGGCATGGTCAGCGAAGAGTTGGGCCGCAGCCCGCTCGGCCACTATGCGTTCAACTGCCAGGCGCCCGACAGCGGCAATATGGAAATCCTCTTGCAGTACGGCACGGAGGAGCAAAAGAAGAAATACCTGGCGCCGCTGTTGCGCGGCGACATCCGCAGTTGCTTTTCAATGACCGAGCCCGATCGCCCCGGCTCGAACCCCACCTGGATGGCCACCACCGCCGTCACGGATGGCGACGACTACGTGATCAACGGGCATAAGTGGTTCACCTCCAGCGCCGAGGGCGCCACCTTCGCCATTGTGATGGCGGTCACCAATCCCGAAGCGTCGCGCTACGCGCAGGCCAGCCAGATCATCGTGCCGCTCGACAACCCAGGCTTCAAGTTCATTCGCAACATCCCCATCATGGGGCACGCCGGCGACGACTACGACAGCCATGCCGAGGTGAAGTACGTCGATTGCCGCGTGCCGCGCACCAACTTGCTGGGGCCGGAAGGCGCCGGCTTTGTCATCGCGCAAGAACGGCTCGGCCCCGGCCGCATCCATCACTGCATGCGCTGGATCGGCATTTGTGAGCGCTCGTTCGACCTCATGTGTCAGCGCGCCGCCACGCGCGAACTGGCCCCCGGCAAACCGCTGGGGACCAAGCAAGCGGTGCAGCAGTGGATCGCCGAAAGCCGCGCCGAAATCAACGCCGCCCGGCTCAGCGTGCTGCAAGCCGCCTGGAAGATCGACAACGACGGCCTGTACAACTCCCGCACCGAGATCTCCTGCATCAAGTTTCTCGTCGCCGATGTCATGCTCAAGGTCATCGACCGCGCGATTCAGGTCCACGGCGCGCTCGGCGTCACGAGCGACACCCCGTTGGCCGCGTTCTTGCGCAACGAGCGCGGCGCGCGCATCTACGACGGCGCCGACGAGGTGCACAAGACCGTCGTCGCCCGGCAGGTGCTCAAAAACTACGGACTCAAGCTCAACTCCTGATTCGATTTCTGATGACCGAAACCGATTTTCTCGATAAGACCCGCCCCATTCGCGAAGGCGAGCAACTCGACGCGCCGCGACTCGAAGCGTGGCTCCGCGAGCGCTTTCCCACGGTCCAGGGCCCGCTCGCCATTGAGCAGTTCCCCGCCGGTCATTCCAACCTCACCTACTTTGTGCGGCTCGGCGATCTGGAGATGGTGCTCCGCCGACCGCCGTTTGGCAGCCAGGTCAAATCGGCCCACGACATGGGGCGCGAGTTTCGCGTCCTCTCCAAACTGCACGCCGCTTATCCCCCGGCGCCGGAACCGCTCGCCCAGTGCGAAGACGATTCCGTGATCGGCGCCCCCTTCTACGTCATGCGCCGCGTGCGCGGCGTAATCTTGCGCCGCGATCCGCCGTCCGGGCTGGAGCTTCCCCCCGAGGTCGCCACGCGCCTCAGCCACTCGTTCATCGATAATCTCGCCGACCTGCATGCAATCGACTACGCCGCCGTTGGCCTGGCCGATCTCGGCAAGCCGGTTGGCTACGTGCAGCGCCAGGTCGAAGGTTGGATCAAGCGCTACCACGGCTCGCAGACAGACGAACTGGCCGAAGTGGAGCCGGTGTCCCAATGGCTCACCGCCAACATGCCCCACGAGTCGGGCGCCGCGCTCATCCATAACGACTACAAGTTCGACAATGTGGTGCTGGACGCCTCCGATCTGACCCGCGTGCGCGGCGTGCTCGACTGGGAAATGTCGACCCTCGGCGACCCACTCATGGACCTGGGCACCGCCATCAGCTACTGGATCGACCCCGCCGACCCCGACGACTTGCAACTCATTCGCTGGGGTCCCACCACGCTGCCGGGCATGCTCGATCGGCAGCAACTGGTCGATCACTACGCGCATCGCACCGGCCGCGACATGTCGAACATGGTCTTCTACCTGGCCTATGCCTACTTCAAGACCGCGGTCATCGCGCAGCAGATCTACTTTCGCTATCACAAGGGGCTGACCAAAGACGCGCGCTTCGCCTTCTTTATCGAGGCCACGCGCATCCTGTGCCGCGCCGCGCTACGGACCATCGAAACCGGCAAACTGTAATTAGCAAAGGCAAGTTCCCCGGCAATCACCATGGCCGACCATGCAGCCACCAGCGACGAACTTCGCGCCACCATGGGCGCCGTCGACGCCGACTTGCCGCAGGTCTGGGTCTTTCAGCCGGCGGTCAAGCATTATCGCTTGCCCGTCTGGGACCTGATCGCCGAGCAGGCCGCGCGCCGCTACCAACTCACCGTCTTTGGCCCCTTGGAAATCGATCACGCCGATATCGAACAGCGCCATTACTTGCAAGCGATGCCATTGCACAAGCGGCTGTTCATGGGACGCGAGGTCACGCACTGGCGCGGCGCCGCCAAGATGGTGCGCCAGTCGCGCCCCGATGTGGTGGTGGTCACCGCCAGCGTGGCCTTTCTCGGCAGTTGGACACTCCCCCGCGTTGCCCGCCGCATCGGAGCCGCCGTGGTCGGCTGGTCGAAGGTGAACAATCGCGCCGGGCACACATCCTGGGTCGAGCGGCGGCTCAAGCGCCGCTTCTTCCGCCGCTTCGATCTGTTTCTCTGCTACGGCGAATGTTCGCGCTCCGAATTGCGCGAACTGGGCTATCCCGAATCGCGGATTCGCATCGCGCAAAACACGATCGACACCCGTCGCATCTTCGACGAGCGCGAGATCATCGCCGCCCGCGGCGAACAGTTGCGCCAAGAGCAAGGACTGACCGGAAAAAAGGTGCTGCTCTGCATCGGCCGCATGGCGCCGCAAAAACGCCAGGCCGACCTCATCACCGCCTGGCACGACCTGCGCACTCTCGATCCCGATCTGGTCTTGGTCTTCGTGGGGCGCGGCGAACTTTACGAAGGTCTTCTCCAGGCCGCTGAAGAAACCGATCCCGACCGCATCCTCTTCACTGGCGCGGTGCCCGAGGGAGACGACTACGCCTGGATTGCCACCAGCGACCTGGTGGTCATCCCCGGCGCCGTGGGGTTGGCGCTCAACCAGTCGCTCGCCTTCGGACGCCCCACTATCATCGCCGACGAGCCTGGGGCCGACGCCGAACTGTTGCGCCACGGTGAAAATGGCTGGCGTTATCCGCGCGGCGATATTCAGGCGCTGGTCGCCGCCGTCCGGCACGCGTTGGCAAACCCGGCCGAGGCCGCGCGCGTCGGCGCCGCCGCCGTCGCCGCGGTGCAAGACAAGGCCACCATCGAGCGAATGGTCGAGACCATGGATCGCACCTTCATGGAAGCCATCCACCTGAGCAAAAAGCGCCGTCACAAAGCCAAACACCGCGGCGCGTGAGCGGCGCATGATCGCTGCTCGAATTCCGCCTGCCACGCCTACGGCTGCTCGCCGTGGGCCGGCCAAAGTCCCGCCCCCTCTTCCCCGCACCCGGCATTTCGCCCGCGCCAGCACGCCCAGGGGCGGGTTTAGTTTCTTGCCCCGTCCACTTACAATGCTCGGCTTGTCGCAATTCCAACTAGCAGCCCGGGCAAGTATTCGCCGGGCTGCGCGAATCGCCGGAAGCAATTCGCAATATTGCGACATGGGTTGTGATTTTGCGAGCCGCAGCAGCGTCGCTGTGCTCGCGGCTAGAGAGGGAGAAAAGCCACGACGGCTTTCTTCCCCAGACTGTTACGCGCGCCCCCGGCAACCCTGCCGCCACGGCGCCAAGGAGCCCACTTTGCTGCGCACTCACTCCTGCGGCCAACTCCGGCCGCAGCACGTCGGTCAAACCGTCACCCTCGCGGGCTGGGTCGACAGCTATCGCGATCATAGCGGCGTGCTGTTCGTCGACCTGCGCGACCGTTACGGCAAGACGCAAATCGTCTTTGGTCCCGAGAGCGGCGGCGCCGCCCAAGAACTGGCCCGCACGCTTCGCTCCGAGTTTGTGATCGAAGTCGCCGGACAGGTGGCCGAGCGCCCCGAAGGGACCATCAATCCCAAGCTGGCCACCGGCGGCATTGAAGTCCGCGCCACGCGACTGACCGTTCTCAACAAATGCCAGTCGCCGCCATTTCAACCCGGCGCCCAGGAATTGCCCGGCGAGGATCTGCGCCTCAAATATCGCTATCTCGACCTGCGCCGCCCCGAGATGCAACGCACGCTGGTGCTGCGACATCAAATCATCAAGCGAATGCGTGATTACTTCGACCAGCTCGATTTCATCGAGGTCGAAACGCCGATGCTCGGCCGCAGCACGCCCGAGGGCGCCCGCGACTATCTGGTGCCTAGCCGCGTCCACAAGGGAGAGTTCTACGCGCTGCCGCAGTCGCCGCAGCTTTATAAGCAAATCCTTATGATCGCCGGCTACGATCGCTACGTGCAGGTAGCCCGCTGCTTTCGCGACGAGGACTTGCGCGCCGATCGCCAGCCCGAGTTCACCCAGCTCGATCTGGAAATGGCCTTTGTCGACACCGACGACGTGATCGCCATTATCGACGGGCTGGTCGCCAAGCTCGCCAAGGAGCTGTTGGGTATCGACGTGCCAACGCCGCTGCCGCGTATGACCTACGACGAGGCGATGGAGCGCTTTGGCCACGATGCGCCCGATCTGCGGTTTGGCATGGAACTGGTCGACGTCACCGATCTGGCGGCCCAGGCGGAGTTCCGCGTCTTCAAGGGGGCGGCCGACGCCGGCCTCAAGGTGCGCGGCGTCAACGCCAAGGGCGCCGCCTCGCGCTACTCGCGCAAGAACATCGACGACCTCACCGATTGGCTCAAGCAAGATTTTGGCGTCAAGGGACTTGTCTGGTTCAAGGTCGAGTCCGATGGCACGCTCGCCTCGACCGTGGCCAAGAATTTCACCCCCGAGCTGCTGGTCCAAATTGGCCAGCGCCTGGACGCCGCTCCCGGCGACCTGCTGCTCTTCGTCGCCGATACTTACCCCATCACTTGCAAGGCCCTCTATGGCCTCCGCAAGCGCTTTGGCGAGGAGCTTAAGCTCTACGAGCCCGGCAGCATGAACTTTTCTTGGGTCGTCGAGTTCCCCATGTTCGCCTGGGACGAGGAAGCCAAGGCCTGGGCGGCCATGCACCATCCCTTCACCGCACCGCGGCCGCAAGACCTGCAACTGCTCGCCACCGACCCAGGCCGTTGCCGTGCCCAGGCCTACGACCTGGTTATCAACGGGCTGGAGGCGGGGGGCGGCACCATTCGTATCCACGATCAGGCGGTGCAGCAGCAGGTGTTTGCGTTGCTCGGCATCGACGCCGAAACGGCCCGCGAGCGGTTCGGCTTTCTGCTCGACGCCTTGCAGTTTGGCGCGCCGCCGCATGGCGGCATCGCGCTAGGCATGGATCGCTTTGTCATGCTCTTCTCCGGTCGCGACAATATCCGCGACGTGATCGCCTTCCCCAAAACGCAAAAGGCCAGCGACTTGATGACCGGCGCCCCCAGCCACGTCGAGACCAAGCAACTGCGCGAACTGGCGATCAAGGTCGACAAGCTCCCCGACTAACGCGAAGGAACTTCTATGTCACGGAAGACCCCGCGACAGGTCAATCTGCGTCGCGCCGTCGTGCAGACGCTCGAAAGCCTTGAATCGGCCGGCGTCAAACAGATCGACCGCAAGCTCGCCGCCAAGCTCACAACCCCGGCGGCCAAGCGAGGCGAGTCGGCCAAGGCCGCCACGGCGCGTCCCGCCCCTCCGCGCGCGAGCACGGCGCCACCATCCGCGTCGCGCGCCGCTCCGCCTGCCCCCGCTGCGCCGGCAACACCCGCGCCTCGGCGCGAAAAAGATATCTCTTGGTCTGGCGCCGCATTGCCGCTGGCCAAACGCGTCGACGCCCTCGCGGTCGTCCAAACAGAAGTGGCGGCTTGCCGGCAGTGCAAGGAGCTTGCCTCTACTCGCACCCAAACGGTCTTCGGCGTCGGCGATCCAAAGGCGCGGCTGGTCTTCATTGGCGAGGCGCCCGGCGCCGACGAAGATCAGCAAGGCGTCCCGTTCGTCGGTCGCGCGGGGCAACTGCTCACCAAGATCATCGAGGCCTGCACCCTCAATCGGGCCGAGGTCTACATTCTCAACGTGCTCAAATGCCGCCCGCCCGGCAATCGCATTCCGCTGCCAGACGAGGTCGAAAACTGCCGCGGCTATTTGGAGCGGCAGCTACAGATCATTCGCCCCGAGTTCATTTGCTGCCTCGGCGCCGTCGCCTCGCGCTCGCTGCTCGATCTGCAATTGCCGATGGGTAAGCTCCGCGGCAATTTTTACAAATACGGCGACGCCAACGTGCTCTGCACCTATCATCCCTCTTATCTGTTGCGCAACCCGGCCGCCAAGAAAGACGTCTGGGAAGACATGAAGCTGCTCATGCAGCGCATGGGCGTCAAACTGCCCTAAAGGGGCGCACGGCGCGTTCAGTTCTCGTTGGCCGCTCCGGTCGCCGCCGCCTCGCCCGGCAACGGCGGCACAAGCTGCGTGAGCACGCTCCGCAATTCCTTCAATTTGATCGGCATCGCGATCAAACGGTGTTGCTTGTCGATTCGCGCGTGTTCGCGCCAGCCAGACTGCTTCTCGCCCAACAAGAGCACCGCCGGAATGTGCTTGGTCTCCTCGCACTGGCCAAACTCGTTGAACGCCTCGAGCGCCGACTGGCCAATGTCGCCCGACGAAAAGATCACGCAATCGGCCGACTTGGCGTTTTCTTTCAGCCGGCCGATCGCCCGCTGCGGGTCGCTGGTAAGCAGCACGCGATAGCCGCACCGCTTCATGCCGTCGCGAAAGATGTCCTGCATCCGAATGTTCGACTCCACGAACATCAGCACGCGCCTTTGGTGCTCCGGAATCAACATCGCCGTCAGCCGATTGCGCTCCTCGTCGCTGGCGGCCACGGTCTCCTTGCCGGCGTCGCTGTCCAGGTCGGCGGCCGTCTCCTGCTTGTCTCCCCCCGCCAGTAACCGCTTATAGGCAATGTTCAAGTCCACCAACATCTGGCCCAGCGTCTGATAGCGCTTGTCGGCGTCCAACTCCATCGACTTGTTCACCAAAAGCGCCACCACGCGCGGCAGGTCGGGATCGATGCGATGGATCGGCTTCACATCCATATACCGCTGCCGGCTTAAGCGCTGAATCCGGTCCTTGGTTTCTTGCAGCGGCGATTTGCCCGTCAAAATGTAATAGTAGATGCAGCCCAAAAAGTAGATGTCGCTGCGCGGGTCATCCTTGCGCACGCCGGTGGCGCGCTCCAGTCCCGCGTAGTCGATCGTCCGCGGATTCGCCGCGGTCTCCAGTTCTTCCTCGTTGTCCTCCAGGTCCCCCCCGGCCAGGCCAAAGTCGATCAGCCGCGCCTGGCCTCGGCTCGACACCAGCACATTCGTCAGCTTCAAATCGCGATGGCACACCCCCCGGCCATGCGCGTAGTTCAGTCCGCTGGCGATGTCGACCAGCATCCGCGTCGCCTCGGGCGGATCAATCTTCTTGCGAATCTTCAAGAAGTCGCGCAGGTTATGCCCCTCGACGAACTCCATCACCAGAAAATGGTTGGCGCCTTTCGAATACACCTCGTAGATCGGCACGATGTTCGGATGCCGCAGCGTACGTCCCATCTCCCCTTCGCGTACAAACTGCTCGGTCTGCTCCTGGTTGTCGGCAAACCGCCGTCGCAACAGCTTGATCGCCACCACTCGGCCGTTCCGCCGATCCACCGCCCGGTACACGCGGGCAAACGATCCCGCTGAGACCAGATACAGCACCTTATAGTCGCCGTAGAAATAACCCCCGCGCTCGCCGTTTAGCAGCCGCGTCACCTGATAGTTGGTCAACAACTCGCGGCGAACCAAGAACTGCAAGAACTCGTCGGGCGTGGCATCGGTGCGGCCGAACTCTCCCCACGCGGCCTGCATTTGGCGGTCGTCCAACAATCCAACTTCGACCACGCGATGGGCGATCTGTTCAGCGGTCTGCTCGCCCATGAAAAGTTCCGACGTTCAATGTGCCTCTGACGGCGCAAGTTCCTTGGCGCATACTTCCGGCGCAGGCGCGTGCGCCATGAATCGTACTGGCCAATGGTCAATCGTATTCGCTCACCCGCAGGGTCGCAATTGGGTTGAAAACCGGGCCATTCTGGCGCCGTTTGCCGGTATCCTGGTTCCTAGCCTATTCGCCGCATTCCACTCGACATTTGGCAGGCTGCGGACCAGACGAAAATCCACGACCGTGCCCCCCAGCGCCCCGATTCCGACCCACGACCCAAAAAACAGAATCCCGATTCTGTTTTCCAAACCCGGCGCACTGTAGGCGATCCGCGACTCGAATAGTTATCGGAGGCCAATTCCGAAAACTCCGAAAACCCTGGCGGCCCCGCCCTCGCTGCCATCATGCGCGAACCCCTTGTTGTCGATGGTGTTGCGCCGCGGAACCGCGCGAATTTGGCCGCTGTCGAAATCGGAGTTGTCGGAGTCCAACCCCCTGTTTTTCTGAAAACCCGACGCGCCGCCAAGCGCGACGGCGCGAAGTATCGTTTTGCTTATTGAGCCACCCCTTTGCTACATTCGCGGCGCCGGCAAGACGAGCGCGGCGCGCCGCGTTGTTTGCTCACCGCCAGGAGTGCGCCCAATTGGCCGCGAGGCAGAATCGCGCAACGAAAACGCCCCGCGCCTCCAGATCCAGGAGGCGCGGGGCGCTAGACAACCCGGGGAGGGTTAGACTTGCCGTCGTTCCAAGCCGCGAATAAGACCGCTCACCATTTTGGCAATTGTTTCCAATTCGTTACGCAATCTCGCGTGAATGGTCACCTTGATCAGTCCTCGCCGATGGGCGATTTCAAGCAATGGGACGCATTCCTGAAGCGATCCTCGCGCGATCGTGAAGAATCGTTTTCGATCTAGCTTGGTGGATCTGCCGTTGCCTTCGGCCACATTGGTGGCAATTGACAGCGCGGCACGATTCAACTGGCTAGTCAGGAAACCGAATCCTCGCGGAAACTCCTGGGTCAATGCGGCAATATCGTCGGCGAACGTAACAGCTTTTTGGTAGACCTCCAGTCGTTCAAACATGAAGGCCATCGACGGTCTCGCAAGTGGACTGTGTCCAGCATGTGACAGGTGGTGACAATGAGCAGGGGAGCAGGTGATCAGTGGATGATTGAGAAGGCGCTCCTACTCACCTGCTCCACTGTTCTAATTTTCTCCTGCTCGAGTTTCGGTTGGCATCGCCGACCGAAACTCAATCCACGTCTTCTTTTAATTGACGTTGAAATTCATCTCGCTCGCGGCGAGTCGCTTCGAGATCGAAGACCAGATATTTCATATCCAACCGCAATTGCCCCAGCGCTTCTTGAACGAGCGCCAATATCCGCCGGCGGCGCTTGGTGCTCTCGACCACGCGATGATAGATCGGCTCCAGCGACTGCCGGTGCTCCAGCGGCAAACCTTCGATGGCGGAGCCCAAGGCAATCAGGTCGGGAGGGACCTCTTCGACGGCCGGTTTCAAAACTCGCGATGCGTGGCTCATGGTGTTCCTCGGCGTGCTTGGCGGTTGATGGCTTCTTACCGGAAGCAGTCCTCGTGCCACTTGGTTCGACGGCGGCCGGTCCGGCGCGCAAGTGCCGGAATCTAGATGGTTTGCCGCGAATCAGGCCCGTCATTTCGTTCTAGCACTGGTGCAAAAAGGAAACAAGCCGCTCTAGCCCGGTTGCACAAATCACACTACAAGCACTTTTCGCCACACTGGCGGCACTGCGCCCGCGCTGCGCCTATTCGCTAGATTCCGCAGCCTCGCGCAGGACGCGATCGCTTTATATTGCGCAAGTAACCTGCATTGACAGTCACCGCCATCATCTTGGGATTGATGCTCGGCCTGGCCGGCGATGTTCCGCCGTCGAATGGACTCTTGCGCGATGGCTTTGAAGGCCCCGACTTCCGCTGGGGAGAACCGCAGGGGCGCGGCGCCTTTCGCGTCGAGCGGCACGAAATCTCCCGTCTCGATCGCCACGACGGCGCCGCTAGCGAAACCATCTCCGTCGCCGCCGCCGGACAATCACCCGTCTATTTCCACTATCCGCTGGCGGGCGCGCGCGTCATCGACGAGCTGGCCGCCCGACTCTGGATCAGGTCGAATCGACCGCAGGTGCAGTTCTGGGCCCGCGTGGTGTTGCCCCGCTCGCGCGACGTGGCGGGACTGCCCATCACCACCTTGCTTGGCGGCGCCTCCTATCGCGCGGTTGGCTCCTGGCAAGAGCTGGCCATCGAAGGCCTGCCGCAATTGCTGGAACAAAGCGCCCGCGCGCTGCGGGTGCAACACGGTCCCTCGATCGACACTCGCGAGGCCTACGTCGATCGGCTGGTGCTCAGCATTCCCCCCGCCGCCGGCATCGCGACGTTATGGGTCGACGACCTGCAAGTGGCCGGCCTGGTCGACAGTGGCGCCCCGCGCCCTTCGGTCAACACGGTGGCCAATATTCAATCGGCGCAGCCGCCGCCGGCCCCGGCGCGCCGTCCGCCGCAGGTGCGCTTAAACGGCCCCAGCATTTTGGTGGCAGACGCTCCCTTCTTTCCGCGCGCTATCGCCTATCGGGGCGAACCGCTCGACTTTCTCAAGGGACTTGGCTTTAACACGCTGTTGCTAGGCGGACCGCCGACCGCCGAAATGGCCGCCGCCGCGTTGCGGCTCGATCTGTGGTTCATCTGTCCGCCCCTTGCCGACGACACGCTGGGCGCCGCCCTCACCAGTGGCGCCGCCGCCCCCTCGGTCCTCGGCAGGCAATACGATCGGGTGCTTGTTTGGAATCTGGGCGAGGGCTTGACCGGCGCGCAACTCGATGCCATCAAAGCCAGCGCCGAGTTGATTCGCGTTCGCGATCGCGAATTCTCCCGCCCGCTCGTGTGTCAGCCCCTCACCGATCTGCGCAGTTACTCGCGCGCCTGCGATGTGTTGGTCATGAGCCGATCTCCCATTGGCTCCAGCTTGGAACTGCCGCGTTATCTCTCCTGGCTGCGCGAGCGCCCCCAACTCGCCCACCCTGGCACCCCGATCTGGGCCACGGTGCAGACCGAGCCGATACCGGAACTGACCGAACAGATTCGTCGCTTCTCGTCCGGCCGTGTGGCGCAAACGCCGCTGCAAAGCGAACAGATTCGACTGGCAGCTTACACCGCCATCGCCGGCGGCGCGCGCGGACTATTGTTCGATTCGCGCACGCGACTCGACGATCCCTCCCCCGCCACTCGCCATCGCGCCCGCACGCTGGAACTAATCAATCTCGAACTGTCGCTCGTCGAGCGCTGGGCCGCCACTGGCAACTTCACCATGACGGTGCCCGGTAGCGATCCCGAAGCCTTGGCCGCCGTCTTCGAGAGCAGCCACGCGCGCGTTTTGTTGCCTCTCTGGTCGGGCCGCGGCGCGCAATTCGTCCCCGGTCAGCTTGCCGGAACCAACGTTTCGTTCACCGTGCCGGGCGTCCCTGAATCCAGTTCCGCCTACGAAATCACGTTCGCCGATCTGCCGATGCCTCGGCACAAGCGGGTGGCAGGGGGGACACGAGTCACCCTCGACGAATTCGGCCTGACTTCGATTGTGCTGCTCACCGGCGACGCCGTGGCGGTTCAACACGTCAGCCAGCGTCTGGCCGCGATTAGCGATCGCGCCGCGATGCTCGAATTCGAATTGGCGAGCGAGCGCTGGGGGCTAGTGAACGAGATTCATAGTCACCTGGTCGCCCAGCGCCTCAATGTGCCCAAGAGCGCGGAGTATCTGAGTTTGGCCGGCCGCTACCTCAGCGAGGCCGATGGCCATCTGCAGGCAGGCCGCTTCCCCGCGGCCGCCACCGCCGCGCAGCGCGCCGTGCGTCCCTTGCGCTTGATCGAACGCGCTCATTGGGATGCGCTGGTCAAACCACTCGCTTCGCCCCTCGTCAATCCGCTGGCCACCACCTTTGTCTCTCTGCCCGAGCTACCCGCGTCGCAGGCCTTTCTTGGGCGTTCGCAATTCATTTCCGCTGGCTTGCTCGGCGGCGACTTTGAGCAACTCGGCGTGCTCGATCAATCGGGCTGGCAGCACGTGCGCTACGAAGAACGCGGCATCAAGACCGGCGCCGAATTGTCGGCCGTCGAGCCGCGGCTTGGACGCTACAGCCTGCGGCTTTGGGCGCAGCCGCTCGATCCCGCCGCCCCCCCGGTGGTCGTCGAATCGCCTCCCGTGTGGGTCACCAGCCCTGGCGTGCAGGTCGCCACCGGCGAACTGCTCAAAATCCACGGTTGGGTCCGCGCGCCCGGCATCGCGGGCAGCGTCGACGGACTCATGATTATCGACAGCATTGGCGGCCCGGCGCTGGCCCAGCGCGTCGACGCCGCGCCAACCTGGCAAGAGTTCGTCGTCTATCGCGTGGCCACCGACAGCCGACCAGTGAGCGTGCAATTCGCTCTTACCGGGCTGGGGCAAGTCTGGATCGACGATGTGGCGATCGAGCGTCTCGGCCGCCCACAAGACCTGGTGCGGTCACGGCTCCCGCAACCGCCGAGCCGCTGACAGGCCTCGCGTGGGCTTTGCTTCATCCACGGCGGACGAGCTTCGTCAATTCGCTCCACGGCCGTGTGTTGCCAACCTGTTCGCGCGTCAGGCCGCCGCGCCGCGCTTGTAGTACGCCGTAACGCAGCACGTCGATGCCGCCGGTGGCATGCGCGTCGGAAGAAATCACGATTGGCACGCCTTGAAGTCGCGCTTGCCCACAGGCCAGATCGTCCAAGTCAAGCCGCGCCGGATTGGCGTTCAACTCCAGCAGCTTGCCATGCTCGCGCGCCGCCTGGATCACCGCGCCCAGATCGACCTCGTAAGGCTTGCGCCGATTGATCAGCCGCCCCGTCGGATGCGCGACGATCGACACATGTGGGTTCCGAATCGCGCCGATAATGCGATCGGTGATTTGGTCGCGCGGCTGGTTCTGCCCGTAGTGGACGCTGGCGATCACCCAATCGGCCTCGGCCAGCACGTCGTCGGCCAGGTCCATGCCCCCCTTTTCCAGAATGTCGCACTCGATTCCCTTGAGTATCGTGAGCTGTGGAAACAGCGCTCGCGCCCGATCGATCTCGCGCCACTGAGCGCGCAGGCGTTCGGCGTTCAGCCCGTTGGCCATCGAGACTCGTTTCGAGTGATCGGTGATCGCGATGTAATCCAATCCTCGTTCGACTGCCGCGGCGCACATCTCTTCCAAGGTCGCCTTGCCGTCGGTGGCGCTGGTGTGCATGTGCAAATCGCCGCGCAGGTCGGCCAACTCCACCAATCGCGGCAAGGGGCCCGCCGCCGCCCAATCGAACTCCCAGCGCGCCTCACGAATCTCAGGCGGAAAGCATGGCAAATCGAGAGTGGCGTACACCTCCTCCTCGGTTCGGCCGGCAATCCATTCGTCCCCCCGATACACGCCATATTCGTTGATCTTCAGTCCGCGATCCTTCGCCAGTCCGCGCAGCGTCACATTGTGCTGTTTTGATCCCGTGAAATATTGCAGGGCCGCGCCGAACGATTCTTCTGGCACGACACGCAGATCAACCTGCATGCCGCTCTCCAGTCGAACCGACATTTTGGTGTCGCCGCGCGCTATCACTTCGGCCACCCCCGACAGTGTGGCCAGCCGATCCATCGCCGCACCCGGCTGTTTGGCGACGGCCAGAAAATCGAGATCGGCCACCGTCTCGCGACCACGCCGGTAACTGCCCGCCGCTTCGAGCTTCAAGATCCCCTTGCAGCCGCGCAGATGTTCGAGCGCTCCGTGCGCGATCAGATCGGCATCGGCCCAGTACGTGCGTCGATCGGCTTCGCTGGCTAGCGACAGACCGGCAAGTATGGCCGCCTCTGTCTTGGCGCCAAAGCCTTTTAACCCACGCACCTCTTGCGCTTCGCACGCGGCGCGCAATTGATCGAGTGTGGCGATTTTGAGCTCGCGAAACAACGCCGCCGCCTTCTTGGGTCCCACCCCTGGCACACGCGACAGCGTGAGCACGCTCTGTGGGATGCGCTCCAATAGCTCCGCCAAGAGCGGCAATTCTCCGGTCGTGACCAGCCGCCCGATCTTGTCTGCCAGATCGGCGCCAATGCCGCGAATGTCGGTCAACTGGCGATTCGGATCGGCCACGATCGCGGCCACCTGTTCCGGCAACTCCAACACCGCCTGCGCGCCGTTGCGATACGCGCGCACGCGAAACGGATTCGCCCCATCCAGTTCCAGCAAATCGGCCACTTGTTCCAAGGCCGCGGCCACGCCGGCGTTGTTCATGGGGGGATGAGATTCTGGCATGATTCGCTCCGCGCCGGTTTACATGTGCAGTTCAACCACATCGCGGTCGGCCACCACATGATCTCCTTTGACTACGAGTCCGTCATGGGCGCCATGTCCCCACACCTTGGCGAACTTGAACTTCTCCACAAAGTCCTTGTGCACCTGTTCGGCAATATCCAGCACGGTGCCGCCGCGCCGCACCGTGAATGGTCGCTCGAAGTCGGCCTGCTTGTGCGTCGGTAGTTTGGTGTAGACGCGGACCACATCCAGCCCCTCATAGATGGCGGCCCGCAGCGCGTCGAGCCCGGTCCCTTGCTCCGCTGATACGGGATACTCGGCAAAATCGAGCGGCAACAACTCGTGCAATAGCTCTAGCCGCGCGGGCGCGTCGGCCAGATCGATCTTGTTCGGCGCCACGAGCGTCCTCGTGTACGAGAGCCCCATGTCTTCTTCGTCGAGCGATGAGTCGCGCGCCAGCCGGGTCTTGGTGCCGTTCAAACGATCGAGCACCGCCTGGCACTGTTCAATTCCCTCGTCGGCGCCCAGATCGATCAACAAAACCACCAGGTCGGCGCCGCGGATCATCCCTTGCAAGTACGACTCCATGAAGTCCTCGGTCACCGGCGGCGTGTCGATCAATTGCACTGCCACGTCCTCCCACGGCATCATGCCCGGCGTGGCCACCCGCGTAGTAAACGGATACGGCGCCACCTCGGGCGTGGCGCGGGTCAACGCTCGCACCAGGCTGCTCTTGCCGGCGTTGGGGCCTCCCAACAGCACCACACTGCCGGCGCCTTGCCGGGGGATGCGTACCGAGTGACCTTTCTTGCCGGTCTTGCGCTCGGTATCCAACTCCTTCTTGGCGCGGCTGATCTTCTGCTTCAGCTCCGACTGCATCTTTTCCGAAGCCTTGTGCTTCGGCAACTCGCGATACATTACCTCGAGCCACTGGACCTCTTCTTCCAGCGTGGCGGCCCGGCGGTATTGCTCTTCAGCCTTGAGATACTGCGGAGTGAGATTGGCGGCCATGATTGTCGCGCGGCGAGCGAATTGACTCTCGGCAGTCTATCGCCTGAACCGCGGGCTGACTACGCCCGCACGCCGCTATCGGCGCTCCATGGGCGCCGCGCTTGCTTCCGCGTCTTCGACCTGCGCCAATGCCGCCGCCACGCGCGGACGCGCCAACTTCAGCAGCAGCCACAGCGCGGCCGCGGCCGCCACCAACAGCGGCACGCCATACCGCTTGTAGAGCGGCACATGCTCCATGATCGCTTCGCCTAACAGATAGGCCAGACCGAAAACCAGCGGCACATAGATCAGCGACGCCAGCGCAAAGCAGCCGGCCGCCTTCCAAGAGCCGGTTCCCATGGCGCCGGCGACCACTTGTAACGGTGTGCGCAGGCCTGGCAGAAAACGGCTCATCAAAATGACTATTGCGCCACGCCGCCGCACCGCGGTCTCCGCCACGCTCCAGCGTTCAGGGCTGACCACCCACGCCAATGGGGGCCGTCGCAACGCCCAGCCGCCGACATACTTGCCCAGCGAGAACCACCCCAGATCAATCAGCACCGTGCCGATCACGCAGGCCACCATGGCAATCGGCCACGACACGTCGCCGCGCGCGGCCGCTAGCCCCGCGCCAATGCAAGCCATGTCTTCCTGCAGCATGGCGGCCATCAATATGAGCAGTACGGGGCCAAAATCCATGAAATTCGCCAACCGGAGCGAGTCCGAACAGTTACATCGTGAGTGTAGCTTGCCGCGTCATGCCGATGCCATCGACTGATGCGCGACGTGGCAATGGTTTGCAAAGACTATTTGCTGGCTAGCTCAACCACGCCGTCCCATTCGGCAGGTGGTCGCTCGCCGAGCGACGAGCAATGCGCTGCCATCGCGCCGGCCGCAGCGTCCCCTTCTATCGCCAAATGTTCAAGTCGTTGCCGCGCTGTTTGCCAATCGCCTTGTTCAAACTGCGCCAGCGCATCGGCGTACGCGTTCCACGCCGCTTGGCGCTCTTGCCGTTCTTCCACCGAACGCACCTCGTACAGGTCGACGGCGCCGGCCACTCCAAACGCGCGCACTCGGCACAAGCGCCGCGCCGCCACGTCGCCAGCGGCCAGCACTGTGGCGCCGGTGGCCAGGATCGGCGCGCCAAACCATTTGGTCGCCTGCTCAATGCGGCTGGCCAGGTTCATGGTATGGCCGCGCGGCCCATATTTCAGCCGCCGCGCGCTGCCGCTGTTGCCCACCAGCGCTGGTCCTGTGTGAATGCCGATGCCAAACTCCAGCGACCGCCCGAGCTCGGTTCGCCAACTATCGTTGAGTTGCGGCAACTCGCCGCGCAGCGCCAGCGCCGCCTGGCACGCCCGCCGCGCATGATCCGCCTGATCCAAAGGCGCGTTCCACATCACTGCCATGCCGTCGCCGTAGTAGTCGATCACCACCCCCCCCGCGTCCATCACTCGCGAGGTCAGTCGGTCCAGTACGTCGCTCATCAGTCGAAAGGTCTCGCGTGGGCCGGCGCGTTCGGCGATGGCCGAAAAGCCGCGCACATCGGCGAACAACACCGTGATCTCTCGTTCGCGTCCTTCCAACAGCGCCGGATCGCGCTCCAGCTCGCGCGCCAGCTCGGGAGAAAAGAATTGCTCAAACTGCACCCGCATCCGCGCGGCCTGCGCCTCGCGCGCCAAGCGCGCCAGCCCCGCGCCGCTGGCGGCGGCCAAAAGCTGCACCACCTGCGCCTCGATTAGCGAGATGGCCGAACTCGTGCCGCTCAAAGTGTGCAACCGCGATCCGTACAACACCCCCACCGCCTTACCCTGGTCGTCCAAGATCGGTGACGCCACCACCGCTTCGATTTCGCTCAGGCTGCCTGGCCCCTGCGGCAATCGAAAGCTTTCATAGAAGGTGCGCCGCTCGCTCGCCACGCGCTCGATGACCGTGTGACTGAACTCTTGCGACTGCCGCGGGTTCTGCGGGTGCCGGGCGGCAATCTCCCAGCCCTCCTTGCCGTGCAGCAACACGCAACTCGAATCCAAGCCCACCAGGTCGACCACCGCCTTGGCCGCGTCGAGGTAAAAGGCGTTCGAGCCCGCCGCCGACTGCTGCACCGTCACCACGCGTTCCAGCCACTGCGCCAACACATCGGCCGGCGGCGCTTCTCCCAGTTCGCGCAAGCTGGCGTTGCGCACCACGCTGTCTTGCAAAACCGGTTGCCGAATTGTCATCAGTGGGCTGTCAACTACGGTCTCGCCCTCGACCAGCAAATGCGTTTCGCCAATCGTGATTGAGAGCGGCAACCCGCAGTCTTGCGCGGCGCCCACGTCCAGCGAATCTCCCTCGTGCAGGGTCACCGGATTCTTGCGGCTGATGTTCTCCACTCGCACCCGGCCATCTGGCAGCGGCTCGATGCGCAAGTGATCGCGCGACACAAACGGATCTTCAAGCACCAGTCGCGGCAAGTCGCGCTCGTTGCCGCGACCAACCTCCAGCGGTCCCTGCGCGTGCTCAAAGCGCCGTAGCTCGTGATTCGTCCTGATCAAGATTCGCAGCATCGGCTATCGCTCACGCGGGTAACGGCTCGCGCCGCCAGACTACTCCCAATCGCCGCGCACTAACAACCTCGGCCGCCATCTTTGCCTGACGCACAACAAAAAAACCCAGGAGTTGCTTCCTGGGTCTGTTGGTCGAAAGGTTCGTTCTCGGGCTCAGCCAGTTTCGGCCTTCAGTTCGGCCAAATGCTGCGCCGTGCCGACCAGCCGATCCCAATGCTCGGTGATGTACTCCGGCGGTCCGCCAACCTGCGCCACCACTTGCGCCACAAGCTCCGTCGGCACCATCTCAATGGCGTCCCAAGGGCATACCGTCAGCTCGTACGGATCGGTCTTCTTCCGCGGAATATGTACGCAGACCTCGCAGCCCACGCAGCGCTCGATATCGATCTGGCAAAAGCTCTGCATGTTCGGCATGCCCGGAAACTGCTGCACCTTGACGATGCAATCGACCGGGCAAACCTCAATGCAGGCCTCGCAGCCAGTGCAGTTGTCGGCGTTGATGACCGCCAGTTCTTTCGGCAGCTTCTTGCGGGGACCTTGCTTGGCCATGCCAGTTACTCAGTGATTGGGCGGGGAGAGCCTGCCCTCAATTTGAGAAATTTTTCACAGTCTTCAACTATCATAGGGTCAGATCGGTCGCTGGCCAACCGCAGCGCCACGATAAACCGCCGCCGTTTGGGAAAAATCGCCGGCCGATGGGCCAGATGGCCGCCAAACCTGTCCGATTGGTAACCCTAAAGGTGACTTCAGACCGCCCGGACAGCGGCTACAAATACTTGTCGAGTCCACGTTCGGCCAGCAGTTGCGTCAGCCGGCGGATCGATTCCTCATCGTGCTTATTGGCCACCAGGGTCACGTCGGGCGTATGCACGATCACCAGATCGCGCACGCCAAGCGTGACCACCAGATGCCCATCTCCCGCGCGAATGATCGAGCCCATCGTATCGATGCCGACGTGGGCACCGCTCATCACATTGCCGTTGCTGTCGGACGGCGCCAATCGAGATAGCGCTTGCCAGCTTCCCACGTCGTCCCAATCAAAGGGGGCCTCGATCACCACCACACTCGGCCAATGCTCCAGCACCGCGTAATCGATCGAGATCGGCTTCACGGCGGCGAACTCGCGCTCGAAGACGCTCGCCTCGTCGCGCGCCCCTTGCGCCTCGACGATGCGCGCCAAGTGGCCCAGCATCTCCGGTTCGCGCTCGGCCAAGGCATCGCGGATTGTCGCCGCCCGCCAGACAAATATGCCGGCGTTCCAGTAGTAGCTTCCCACCGCCAAATATTGGAGGGCCAACTCCCGCTTCGGCTTTTCGTGAAACCGCGCCACGTCAAACGCCGGCGCGTCCCCCTTGGCTCCGTGTGCCAGTGCCTCTCCCCGCTCGATATAGCCAAACGACTCGGCCGGGTAGGTGGGGCGGATGCCAAAAGTCGCTAACCGCCGCGGCCCTTCATCCACCAGTCGTGCCGCCTGCCGAATCGCCTTTTCAAACGCCTCGGTCGGACCCAACACATGATCGGCGGGACAAACCAGCATGGTCGCGTCGGGGTCGACCGCTAATAGTCGCAGCGCGGCCAGCGCGATGCACGGCGCCGTGTCGCGCTTGCACGGCTCCAAGATCAATCGATCGGCGTCCAACTGCGGCAGTTGCTCCTGGATCGGCCGCGCCAAACGCGCCGCAGTGGCGACCGTGATCCGCTCCGGCGGCACAAGTCCCGCCAGCCGCGCGAGCGTTGTTTCGAGCAGCGTCTCGTTGCCAGCTAGCCGCAACAGTTGCTTCGGCAGCGCGGCGCGACTCTCCGGCCAAAAGCGAGTGCCGGCGCCGCCGGCCATCACAAGCGCGTGCAGCATGGGTTATCTCTTTCCGCCGAGCGTGCGCCATAGCACCGGCGCGTAGCCACAGGCTGCGCCAAACACTAGCCCAATGGTGTGCGCCGCGTTGGCGACGTTGCCCACGATCGGAGTAAAGCAGAGCACAAACCAGAACAGGAACATGAACACTGTGTTCGGATCGATATACAGGCCCGACCAAGGGTCGAACTTGCTCTGCATCCAGATGTATCCAAAGAAGGCGAACCCCACTCCCGACATGCCAAACGCGATGCCGCCGAAATAGAATTGCCCCGCCACCGTCAGCACCCCCGATGCCAGCGCCAGCGCGATGTACAACAATCGGCTGCGATGCTCCTCAACAATGCCGCCGAGCAAATACAGCCAGTACATGTTGAACACCAGATGCAGCACACCCAAATGAATGAGCACCGGCGTGAACAATCGCCACACCTGCCCCTCGCGCACCCCCCCTAGCCCGCGCTCGCGATAGACGTTGCCCGTCGCCGAGTCGACCACCACACGGTTCAAGGTCAGCGCACGATACACCACCGTCGGCTTGCTGCCAAAATCGGTCAAAAACGTCGCCAACACGCTGGCCACCACCAGCGCAACCGTCAGTGGCCGCCGCTGCGCCGCGCCGCCGCTCCAGCGGCTGCGCACTTGGATCATGTTGCGCCGATACTCTTCCTCGCGCTTGCGCGCCTGCTTTTCCAGCTCGCGGGCCTTTTCCGCCGCCGCCTTGAAACGCGCCGCTCCCGGCTCCGCCTGAAATTCGCCGAGCTCTCGTTTCGCGGCTTCGAGCTGATCCTCGTCGTGAATCCAGACAACCGTGCCGTCTGCCGACGAATCGAGCCGGCTCTTGATGCCTTGCGTCAGCAGATAGCCGGCAAAAACACGAGCTTGCTCCGGATCGGTAATGACGCCGATTTGTCGCATGATCAAAGCGCAGCGGACCGTGAAACCAGGATGCCGATTGGCTGAATCGTAGTCATTGACCCCGCCGCGATGAAAGGCCCCCTCGCGCGCAAGGCAGGCCAGCGACTCCCGCCCCCTTCAATCCCTGGCGCCGTCGCGCATCGGCCAACGGCGCTGGTCTTTCATCTCGAATCCGCGGCCGGTCCAGCATCGGCTTTCGCCTGGGCAGCGTCCTCCGCCTGCGCCGACTCATCCCGCTTCTTCCGCCGACTGCGGCGGCGCTCCGGCATCTGCCCCTTGTCGATCGCCTCGAAGAACACCGCGACCTCGCGGCCAAACAGCTTGCCCGCCTCGTCTAAAATCTTGGCCTTGGCGTCGGGCGCCAGCTTTGCCTCGCGCCACTGTTTCATGAAGCTCTGCATCAAGGCGCCGTTCAGCCGCCCCTCTTCCTTCGGCTTGTCGGCCACCAGTTGAAAGATGCCAAAGCACATCTCATCGGCGCTGCCGTTGCCAAACAGCACCCGCGCGGGCGGCGACTGCGGATTGCGCGGATTCTCCGCCGTGTTGTTGTAGCGGCTCACCACGTCCAACCGCGTGCCGGCGGGCAGCTTCACCGGCTCGCGATAAACATAGTTGTCTTGCCAATAAAAATCCCAGTCCTTGATCCACACCAACGACTTTTCGGCGCCATCTGGCAGCGTGGCCGTGATCTTCATTTCCTTGCCGATCAGATGCATGTGCGGCAAGAGCGAGATCAGCGACACGTCGGTCGGCAAGGTCACGGACGAAGTCACCGTGTGCTCGCTGGCGCCGGCCGGTATGTCGATGATGATCGTCCCCACCACAAACGGGTTGGCCGCCATCACCCGATCCACCGGCTTGTCGGCAAAGTAGAGCGCCACCGTGGATTGGTCGCTCTCTTCCTTGCCGCTGGGGTGCAAATGCAGTTGCAACACCAGATCGGTCTTCGTCTGCACCGGCATGCCGATGTTCTGCGGGAAATACCGCGGCGTCATGCCCGGCGTCCACACCCCCACCAGTCCCGCCACAGGGATGTCGATCGAGCCCGACGTGGTGTAGCCCGGCTCTGGCGTCGCCGCGTCTTTCTCGCGCGCCATACCGCTGCGGTCGAGGAATAGGATCGCATGATGCACAATTGCCGGGTTGCCCGGCCGAAACTCAAAGCCGACGATCGTTTTGTCGTCGGGGATGTCGATCGGCATGATGACGTGTTGAAAAATATCGGGTCCACTCGCCGGCATGTTGAACACGTCGGGCGCCTTGAGCACCAGGTCGGGCTCTCCCATCCGCCAGCCAGAAGCAAAAACCGGCGCCGGCGGCAGATCGGCGGCGTCGCCCTGTGGAGCCCCTGCCTTGGCCCAGGCGTCGATCAGCGCGATTTGCGCATCAGTCAGTCGTCGCTCCCCCAGAAACAGCCCGTGGCCCGCTTCGGCCTTCCACGGCGGCATGATCCGCTCGCTCGTCACCTGCGCCAAAAACTCGGCCCGCTTCGCCGCATCCTCGTAGCCCAATAGTGAGAACGGCGCCACCTCGCCAGGGCGGTGGCACTCCACGCAGTTCGCGATCAACAAGGGCGCAATATCGCGCGAGTACGTCACGCCGCCGGCCTCGTGCCCTTCCTCGATCGGGCAGCCCACGGGTGTGGTGGCCGCCACCTCGACCGGCTTCCCTTCCAGCACAGCGGCAATGGCATCGGCCAGTTCGTGCGTCGTGATCGTCGGTCGCTTTGTCCCCACTGCCGCGTACAGGTCGTTGATCCGTCCGCGATAGGCCACCCTCCCCGACGCGTCGAGCACCAGCGCCTCGGGCACGTGCGTCGGCGCCAATAGCTTCTTGAGTTCGCCCGATGCGTCGAACAGCACCGGAAACTCAATCTTGAACTCCTTGGCGAACGCGGCCGCCTGGGCTCGCGTCGTGTGCGGGTCGGAAATCACGCCCAACAGCCGCGCCGGCCTGTCGGCCAGCGACTTGGCAATGCGATTCAACTCCGGCACATACTCGCGCGCCACGGGGCATTCGGTTCCCAAGAACACGACCGCCGCCGCCTTGTAGCCATCGCCATCCAATCGCTGGATTTGGCCATCGAGGTCAATCGCCGCATAAAATCGCGTGGCCGGCTTCTCGTCCGCTGCCCGAGCGGTGGCAACCAACCCGGCGAACACAACACTACAAATAACCAGACGGCAAATATTCCAAATGGGCGCGAGCGCGATTTGTGGCATGGAGAGTTTCCTTGCGAAAAGAAGAGGGGCCGGCTCATCAATACCGCCGGCCAAGCCCGAGTATTGTAGCCGCGCCAAGCCCCTGGGGACAAAGGCTGGCTGATCGACTTGGATCAGTCTATTCCGGTAGTCGGATCCCGCGATCATCTCCCAGACGCATCTTGGATCAAGTAACTCCCCGCACTGTGTTCGCGACTCTTGCCCGGCGCGATGGTGATCCACGGGGCATCGGGACGGAAAAGCCGGGCCAGATAGGTCACCTGTCCCGCATGGTATGCCAAATGATTTGCGCTGCGCAGCAGCGCCTGGAACACCGAGTGTGGCTCGCCGCGTATGGTCACCAGCCGGTCCAGATCGCTGTCGTTCAGGCTGCTAAGCGCGCCCTCGACCACGCTCCAGGCCTCGCGCCAACGCGCCATCAAGCTGGCTCGCGTGTCGGCGACGCCGAGGACAAATTCTTGATCGCGATCGCGATTGGGCTTCTCGCCGTCACTGGTCAAAAAGTCGGTCCAGCGCGAACTCAGATTTCCCGTCAGATGCTTGATGACCAGCGCCAGCGAATTGACCTCAGCCGACGGTCGACGAAAAAAATCGTCGTCCGCAAGTCCGTCGAGCGCTCGCTCGATCATTCCTCGATAGCGATCGAACTCATGTGCGAAGGCGGCGATGGTATTCATGGTTGTGACCGGTCGGGTTTCGCGACATCTCGCCATTAGCATACTGCGTCGATCGGCGGCCCAAGCTCAAAAAAGTTGTGCCGCGCTGGCCAGCGGCCATAATGTCCAGCATCGTTCTCGTCCGCCCAGCGCCAGTCAGTTCTCCGGAGATGCCGCCATGTCGCAGCTTACACGTCGCCAGGTTCTCAAAACCGGGGCCGCCTGGGCCTGTGCTCCCGCCGCGCTCTCACTGGCCAGCGCCCAGGCCGCCAATGCTGATCCGTATGCCGATGGCAAACTGGTCGCTGGCGAACCCCCGCTGCCAGAACCCGGCGCCTTCACCATTGCCGTGCTGCCCGACACCCAAAACTACAGCGAGCGCTATCCGCAAACCTATCTGGCGCAAACCGGTTGGATCGTCGAAAACCAAAAGCCGCGCAACATCGCTTGCGTGCTGCACCTGGGCGACATCACCAACAACAACGCCGTGCCCGAGTGGGAGAACGCCCGCAAGGCAATGGCCCTGCTCGATGGCCACGTGCCGTACGTGCTCACCCCCGGCAACCACGATTACAGCGACGGCGGTGGCTGCACCGACCGCACCACCCGGCTGAACGATTACTTCTCGGTCGGCCAGTTCAAAGACCGCTCCCACTTTGGCGGCACGTACGACCGCGAGTCCGATCGCCTGGAGAACTCGTTTCATCTCTTTTCCGCCGGCGGACGCGACTTTTTGGTGCTCGCGCTCGAGTTCGGCCCGCGGCGCGACGTGCTGCGCTGGGCCAACGAAGTGGTCGACCGCCATCGCCAGCGCGAGGCGATTCTCATCACGCACGCTTACATGTACTTCGACGACACCCGCTACGACTGGAAGAAGTACGGCGCCAAGCAAATGTGGAATCCGCACAGCTACGGCGTCGCCAAGGCCACCGACGACGATGTGACCGACGGCGAGGAGCTATGGACGGGGCTCGTCTCGCGCCACGAGAACTTCATCCTCACCTTGAATGGCCATGTGCTGAAAGACGGCCTCGGGCGCACTGTCACCGCCACCCCCGCCGGACGCGAGGTGCCGCAAGTGCTCGTCAATTTTCAGATGCGCCCCAAAGGGGGCGACGGCTGGTTGCGGCTGCTCGAATTTCGTCCCGATGGCAAGTCGGTGCAGGTCTACGATTACTCCCCCACGCGCCAAGAGCGCAACGAGTCGCCGCAAAATCAATTCGCGATGACGCTGGCCCCGGTCGCCACTGGCTGACCCGCAGGCGGTTCCTTGCGGCGCGTCATGAGCGGCATGCTCGGGCCGCCGGCAAGTCGATAGATGGCGTAGCCGTACTGCCGGTCTGCTTCCATCTCCTGGAAGCGGGCGCGAAAAACTTGCTGGTCGCTCTCGGGCCCCACGACCACTGCAATCCGCGCCCCGCCCGTTTGCGCAGCCGCGATTCGCTCGTCAAATTCTGCGTCGCCGGCGGCAAAGAACCAGCCCCGCCGCTCGGTGTAGTAGAGTAAGTCCAGCGTCGAACCATGCACGGCGACGACGGGCTCGCCGACTGGCGCCAACCGCTGCGCCGCGCTAGCCGCGGCCAGCACTCCGCGATCTTCGTCGGGAGTAAAGAACGCCGGCCGCGCCGCATAGCGGGCCGCGCATAGCGCCCCCGTCAGCGCAACCGTCGCCAGAACCAGGCGACGCTGGTTAAGCCGCGCCGCTATCGCGTCCCAACCGAGTCCCACCATCAGACAAAACGGCGGCAAGATCACCAGCGCATAGTAGTTCATCTCATAGAATTTACGCGGCAACAGCAGCACCAGGATTGCATACGCCGCCAGCCACGGCAGATGCCGCCGGCTGTCGCGCCGCGCCAGGCCAATTGCCAAGAGCGCGGCGCCCACCGGCGTGAGCATCACTGTCATCAGGTCAACCGCCAGACGCGCGTAAAAACGCGGCTCGCCTAACAGCGGATGCGGTGGCAGGTGCGCCGCCGCGCTGTCTCGCACCGAGTAAAACACGCGCTCCGCCAACTCACTGCCGGGCGCCGCCGCTCGGGCGGCATGCGCGTACCACAGCGCCGCCGGCAGCGTCGCCAGCATCAGCACGGCGACGGTTAATAACAGCCTAGCGCCGCCAAGGTGATGGCGCGCAGCCCAGCACATCCACACCAGTGGCAGCAGCAGCACGGCGATATAGACCTTGGTCAACAGCGCTCCAGCCAGCGCGAGCGCGGCGACTACGAGCCAAACGCCGCGGCGACTGCTCATCCAGCGATCACAGCTCCAGATGCAGGCGATGCTCAGGCAGACAAGTGACGGTTCGAGCATGAATGCCTGCCCATAGATGATGCTCACCGGCGACAGCGCCAGCGCCAGCGCCGCGGCCAGCGCCACGCGCCGGCCGTGCCAGCGCCGCGCCAGATCGTAGAGCAGCGCCACGGCGGCCGCGCTGAATAGCACCGAGACAAGTCGCCCCCAAACGTCGAGCGAGCCCCCCAGCCATCGCCAGGCGCCGCCAGCCAGATAGGCCGCCAGCGGAAACTCGAGCAGGTGCAGCGCCAGTCCATCGCCAGACAAACTATCCAGCGCCGGCCGCCAAATGCTGCTGGCGCCGGTGGCCCAGTTTCGCGCGATCATCGCGTAAACCACATTCTTGGTGGCAAAGTTGCCGAGTAGCGGCCGTCCCAGGCCGGGCAGTCGCACCACAATCGCCAGCACCGCCAGTGACAGCACTTCGGCATGCGCGCGGACAAACGGCGCAAGACAGGCGAGACTGCGTGCGCGCTGAAGTTGCCCTGGATAGGACATTCGAAAAATTCCGCAAGAAAAACGCGGGCGGCAAACTGCGGGCGGCCGAATATACCGCTACCGAGCCTTCGCTCCCAGGCGGATGCGCGCATGCGATAGGGCAGTGTCGCAGTGCTAGCAGTCGCCCGCGAACTTGATCTCAAAGGGCGTTGTATGAGCCGTGCCTGGTCTCTCGTTGGGCTGTTGTCGCTGATGGTCTCGTCGGGCTGCGCGATGTGCGCCAGCCCCTACGATGACTGCCCACCAACCTTTCTGGGGCCTAGAGGCGAAGGCGATCCTTGCTTCGATCTGCACCTGCGCGCCGGTTCCATTCTGGGTCCCGCGCCGGTCGTCTCCTACGGCGGAGAACAGGTGATCGAAGAGGGAGTCATCACCTCCCCCAGCGAATCCGCGGCGCCCACCGAGGCCGAGCCAATTCCCACCCCCGCGGCCGATGCGCCGCTTGAGACCGAACAGCCGCGGATCGAACCGCGCCCCGACTCCGGCGCCGATCGCGGCGCGCCTCGCACCCGTGTGGTCTCGGGAATCGCCCGCGCGTTCCGCCGCTAGACCGGCGTCGCGTTCGGTTGCGAGCGACCAATCCGATACGTGGCGCTACTCCGCCGCAATCACGCGGCGCACTGCCTCTAAAACCGGATCACGACCGGCAAAATAATCCGCCGACGTGAGCGCCACCGGCACGTCGGGGGCGATCCATACTCGCCGGTCCATCGGATACGAAAACTGCCACACGCGCGTGGAGATGCTCACCTGCAGCTCGGTGTGCGGCAGCACCACCATCGTCGACTCGCCAATAAAGTTGGGATTGGATCCAGTCGGTTCGCCAGCAAACACAGCGTCGGTCAGACGATCAACGTCGGTGCAGAAGTTCTGACACGCCGAAAAAGTGTGACGGCTCGTCAGCAGGAAAAGGCGACGCCCCGGCTTGTCACGCTCGAAGTGTATGAGCGTCCTCAGCAGCGGCTGGTATAAGAACGTGTTGCCTCCCCCATTGTGGCGCACGTCGACGATCAGCCGCCGCACATCGGCATCGGTATATGTCTGCTGCAATCGCCGTGAAAACTCCTCGATCGATTCGCCGCGAGCTTCTCCCACACCGTTGAACTGAACAAAGATGGCATGGTCGTCAGGCAGGTGCTCCAGCCAATAATTGGTCTCCGTGTCGCGCAGCCACAGCGGATTGTCGTTGTCGCGCTGTAGCGCCGATCGTCCACTGTCGTTGCTCGGTCGCAGCGCGACCGCTTCCAATACCGCAGTCTCCTGGCTGCTGCCGTCGCGCTGCAGCGTCAACGCCACGCGGCCAGTCTCGCCAGCAATTCCACATCTTTCCAGCACCGCCGGCACGGTGAGATAAATCGGCGCCCAGACGCGAATCCCCATTTCGTTATCCCGACTGATGATCGGGGTAACTGAATCAACTGCCTGATCGATGGGCGTATCTGCGATCTTCACCACTCGCGCGCCAATCCATCGCTCGTGCTCCGGCGCAGTATTTACGACACAAACACAGTCTGCGAACCGATAGAGCGTCAGCGGCAGCCGGGTTAGCCGGATCTGCCGATGAAACAGCGACGTCCGCGAATGCCCGTCCCCCAATAGTGCCAGCACGCGATGTAGCTCGATCAGCATCTGCGCGTCAGTTAGGTCCGCGATTCGTGGTTTTAACCGTTCAACCGCTGCGGCTAACTCGTTAGCTCCTGCGCCGCGCCCTAGTTCGGAGTGCTGGCCGGGGTGAAGCCGCTCGGCTTCAGCGACCAAAAAATCCAGATCGCGTCGCCACCGCTCACCGCGAGAAGTTCTCGCATCCAGTGGCTCAGCCGCTAGCGTGCGAAAGCGATCCTCGTCGCGCATTCTGGCGAACTGATCGTCGCGCCGCAGCAATATGCGCTCCGCCATGCCGCTGGTCATCGCGCGGTCGAGCCACTCATACGCCTGTTCCTTCTTTTGCAGTTCGGCATAAAGCCCCGCGATGCGACGACTGTTGATGTCGGGTTCGCTGGCGCCGTAGCGCATGGCCTGTTCGTAACTGGCGATGGCCGCTTGGTACTGCTTCTCGGCGGTCTGGCAGGCGGCCAATTCCAGCCAGTTTTGGCCGTCGTGCGCAAAGCTACTCGTCAATTGTTCATAGAGCGGAATCGCGGCCGCATAATTGTGCTCCCGGTACAGTTGCCGCGCTTCGCGCCTCACGCGGTAATACGCCTCCCCATCGAGCGGAGCTTCGCCGCCAAATAACTGCCATCCGCAAATGCCGGAAAAGATACCGGCGACGACCAACCGGCCGAACATCATGCAACTGCGTGCGCGCATGGTTGCTCCCTAGGCTTGATTCGCTTGCCAACTCTCGATTCGCGATTCTGCCATGGATCTTGGAGATTCCCGGGTTCTTTCGCTTCCCGCCCCGACCGCTATACTGCGCTCGCCCTCCGCCGGCGCCTTGGTCGCGGCGATTCTCCCTCGCCGCCGGCGAACCTGAGCCGGCGTTCGGCCCTCCTAACTGCCTAGTTTCTCCCTTTCGAGCCGCCCATGTCCGCCACACGCATTGCCATCCTCGGCGCCACCGGTTACTCCGCCTTGGAGTTGATCAAGCTCCTGCTGCGCCACCCCAACGCTCAAATCGTGGCCGTCACCAGTCGGCAGGAAGGCTCGCCACCGATCTCGCAAACGCACCCCTCGCTCACCGGTCGGCTCGATCTGCCGCTCGAAGACCTCACGCCGCAGCAACTCGTCGATCGCGCCGATTGCGTGTTCAGTTGCCTCCCCCATGGTGTGACCAGCAAACTCGTTCCGCAACTATTGCGGCCCGGCAAGCGCGTCATCGACTTTAGCGCCGATTATCGCCTGGCCGATCACGCCTCGTACCGCGAGTGGTACAAAGAAGAACATCACGATCCCGAGCGACTTGGCAAAACAGTCTATGGGCTGCCCGAATGGTTTCGCGACCAGATTCGCGGCGCCCAGTTGATCGCCAACCCCGGTTGCTATCCCACCTCGACCATTCTGCCGCTGGCGCCTTTATTGAGCGCCGGACTGATCGAAGACCGCGATATCATCGTTGACGCCAAGAGCGGAGTCTCCGGCGCCGGCCGCGCGCTCAAACTATCGATCCTATATCCCGAATGCAACGAAAGCATCTCCGCCTACGGCATCGGCAATCATCGCCATACCCCGGAGATCGAGCAGATCCTCGGCAAGGCTTCCGGCCGCGCGCCGCGCATCGTCTTCACGCCGCACCTGGTTCCAATGGATCGCGGTATCCTCACCACTGCCTACAGCCTTCCAGCGCCTGGCGTGACTGAGGAAAAGCTGCAAGCCGCGCTGCGCGAGGCGTATGCCAGCGAACCTTTTGTGCGCGTTGTAAGTCATCTGCCGGCCACCAAGGACGTGTCGGGCACAAATTTCTGCGATCTCACCGTTCGCCTGGTGCGCGGCCGAGTCCTCACCATTAGCGCCATCGACAACCTCGTCAAAGGCGCGGCCGGCGCCGCCGTGCAAAACTTCAACCTCATGTATGGCTATCCAGAAACCACGGCGCTGTTGTAACCAGAGAAATTAGTCCATGAGCATCTCTCTCCCCGTCGGGTTCCGAGTCGCCGGAGTACATGCCGGCGTCAAGCACGACGACGGCAAACTCGATCTGGCGCTGGTGGCCACCGACCGACCTGCGACCGCCGTTGGCGTCTATACTCAGAATCTGGTCTTTGCCGCTCCTGTCGCGCTCGACCGGCAGCGAACGCCCAGCGACCAGATACGCGGCGTCGTCGTCAACTCGGGCAACGCCAATGCCTGCACCGGAGATCGCGGCTACCGCGACGCCGAGCAAATGGCCGCGCTGGCCGCCGCCGCGATTGGCGCCACTCCAGAGCAATTGCTCGTCATGTCGACCGGTGTGATCGGCCGCTTTTTGCCGATGGAAAAGATCGAAAAAGGGATCGCCGCCGCCGGCCAACAACTTGGCGTCAGCGATGCCCATCTGGTTGCCGCCGCGCAGGCGATGATGACCACCGACACGCGGCACAAGCTGGCCACCGCTTCCTTTACGGCCCGCGGCAAAACGTTTCGCGTCACCGGCATGTGCAAAGGCGCGGCCATGATCGGCCCCAACATGGCCACCATGCTCGCCGTGGTGATGACCGACGCCGCGCTGGCCCCGCCCGACGCGCAGCGCGCGCTACAGGCCGCTGTCAGCGAGAGCTTCAACGCGATCAGCGTCGACGGCCACATGAGCACCAACGACACGGTTTTGCTGTTGGCCTCCGGCGCCGCGGACGCCAAACCCCTCCTCGCTCCCGACGATCGCGCCGCGTTTGGCCGAGCGTTGGCCGAAGTATGCCGCGAACTGGCGCGCATGATCCCCGCCGATGGCGAAGGCGCCACGCATCTGGTGACCATCGATATCGAAGGCGCGGCCGACCGCGCCAGCGCTCATCGCATCGCCAAGACCATCGCCGAGAGCGCGCTGGTCAAAACCGCCATCGCCGGCGCCGATCCTAACTGGGGGCGAATTGTCTCCGCCGCCGGCTATGCCGGCGTGCCGTTCGATCCCAGCCGAGTCGATCTGCGCCTCAACGGCTTCTTGCTCTATGAGGCGGGCTCGCCCGTCTCCTTCGACGCGGCCGAAGTCTCGCGCTCCATCCGCGAACATCGCGACACCAGCATCGTGCTCACGCTGGGAGAGGGGGACACCAGGCTCCGATTCTGGACCACCGACCTCACGGCCGAGTACGTGCGACTCAACGCCGACTACACCACGTAGATCGCATGGCTGCACACGGCTGCTAGCAGTCTCCGCCAAACCGCTCTTTGCCCCATTTGCCGCGGCCGATACACTTGGGCCGCCCTGACTTGTTCCGCGCCCGGCGCTTGAGGATGAGCGTCCATCGCGGCTCGTATCTGGATTTGAGCGCAGGGCATCAGGAGGGATCCGCTATGTCGACCGCCGCAGGCGCTCGTCCCCGATTGTCGGTTGCCATGATCGCGCGCGACGCCGCTGGCGTCATTGCGGCCAGCTTGCAGAGCGTCCGCGCCATCGCCGACGAAATCGTGGTGCTCGACACCGGCTCGCGCGACGCCACTGGGGCCATTGCCCAAAGCGCGGGCGCTCGCGTGATTTCCGTGGCCTGGGAAGACGATTTCGCCGCCGCCCGCAATCGTTGCCTCGACGAGTTGACCGGCGACTGGGTGCTGTGGATAGACGCCGGCGAGCAACTGTCGCCGCGCTGCGCCGTCCCGCTGCGCGACTTTGTTGATCGCGGGGCCGACCTCGAAAAGGCGTATCTGGTGATGGTCGAAACGCCTGCCCCGCAGGCCGATGGCGATCCCGAACAGGCCGCCCGCATTCGTCTCATGCCGCGCCGCGCTGGCCTGCGCTTCGTGGGGCGCGTGCGCGAATCGATCAAGCCGGCCATGGCCCAACTCGGCATGGAACTGGAGCTGGCCCCTTGGCGCATGCTCCGCACCGAGCGCGAGCACGATGCCGACGTCAAACGCGAGCGCGCCTTGCGCAACCTTAGGCTCATCGAACGCGAGGTGCAAGAACGCGGCCCTTCTGCCGCGCTCTTCCTGGCGCTCGGCGAAGCCTGCGTCGCGCTCCAGCAACCAGGCAAGGCGCGCGATTATTTTCGCCGCGCGCTCGGCGCCGCCAGTCGGGGATCGACCGACATGCTTTCGGCCTACTACGGGCTGCTCACCTGTCAGGCCGATTCCGCCGAACCTAATGCGCCTCTCGAGCTGTGCATCGCGGCGCTCGAGGTGTTTCCCTACGATTCACAACTCTTGTGCGCTATGGGCGCTTATTTGCAGCAACAGGGGCATCTGCCGCTCGCCCAGCGCAGCTATCGCGCTGCGCATCAGTTCGGACAGGTCGATCCCGAAACTTGGCACGTCCGCGCCATTGGCGAGATCGCAGCCATCTGCCTGAGCCTCAACTTGCAGCTTTCGGGCGACGACCCGGCCGCCATGCTGGTGCTAGACGAGGCCTTTGCCCGGTATCCGCAATCGCCGCGCGTTGGTCGCCGTCGTCTGGAATTGCATGTCAAACATGGACAAACAACGGCCGCGCTCGCCGAGATCGATCGCCTGGGCCTGGATCGCGCCGAGCGCGATGTGCTGCGCAGCGCCGTCCGCGGCGCCTGCGTCGCCAGTCAGAGGAACTGGATTCCGGCGCTGGCGTATCTCGAAACCGCCTACACGGCGGGCTGTCGCGATCCCTTGTGCCTCCGCTGGTACGTGGCGGCATTGGTCGCCACCGGTAATCCGTCGCTGGCCCGCAAGGTGCTCGACGACTGGGCCCAGCTCGAACCCGATTGCGTCGAGTTGGCGCAGGTACGCAAATCGCTGTCCAGCGGCGATGCTCCGACGGAAGCGGTTGCTCGCCAGCCAGGTTCCGGCGTTCCGCGGCCCCATCTTTCCTCGCTGGGCGCCTCGCGCGTTGCGTCGCCCCCCGCCGCGCGCTAATTCATCGCGTAGAATCTCGCGTTCGGCCGCAAAATCGCTGTTTTTCCCGCATGCGCGCCTTGAACTGGCGGGCCAATAGCGTACCTTTCGTTAGGTGCGCGATCGCCATGCGATGCGCGCGGGGGCGGATTTGTGTTCTCTGGTTACGGCCTGTTCACGGGAGTTGTCGTTCATGTTGGTCACGCCTGTCGTCACGGTGACGGTCGGCGCCTCGCGCTTCCCACGCGCGGGCGAGGCGCTTTACAGCATGTTTCTCGTCGCCGAGCACGACGAAGACGAAGCGGACGAGGGGGATGACGAAGATTTCGACGACGACTTTGACGACGATTTCGAGCAGGAACTCGAAGCCGAATGGGACGAACTCGACCGCGATCTGGAAGAAGACAATCTCAACCTGGGGACCAGTAGCGACGACGACGACGATGCCGATGTCGACGAGGACGCCGAATTCGACGACGATGAATAAAGGCGACGAGTAACAGACGACGAGTAGCAATTGCGGCGCGCTGGCGCGCGGATTGTCAAGCGGCCCTGCCGGCTGTTTGGCGCGCATCGTGGGGGGGTGAATTGCGGGTCGGACGGCAAGGCGTATAATTTGACTGTCCGTGAGCGACCAGGGATGGCCGCCTTGCCATCAACAGCAAGATTGGCATCGAAACGACCAAGGGCGGCCATGGGGCCGCGATCCGCATGTCGCTTCCCGATTCATTCCTCGATCCCGAATCGCTCGAACGCGCCGCACGCGCCACGCGCGAGACCTCGGATTTCGATGCCGAGGGCGTCGAGTTTGAAATCCGCTTCTTCGATCGCATCTTGCGCCGCAGTCCCGACTTTATCGACGTGCTGCGCTGCCAAGGCGAATTATTATCGCGCAAGCATCGCCATGCCGAGGCGCTGGTGATCGATCAACGATTGGCCGCGCTGTGCCCCGCCGATTGCATCATTCGCTACAACCTCGCCTGCAGCCTGGCCATGGCGGCAGAACCCGAGGCCGCCGTCGTCGAATTGCGCCGCGCGTTTGAGCGCGGCTATGTCGACATGGAGCACCTCCAGATCGATCCCGATCTCGATAATCTCCGCGATCTGCCCGCCTTCCAAGAACTGCTCAAGGAATACGGCCGGCACAAGTAGCGCTCGCGGCCCGCATCCCGGCTTGCATCCCATTGTCGGCCCATTTCAAGCGGTGCCCCTGCGAACCAATCCACGCGATAGGCGTCCGTCATTGGCGGGGCGTCGTGTGTTTAGTCTCGCGTGACCAGCGTCTCGCCATTGTAAACGGCGCTGTTTGCTGATTTACTGCCCGTTTCTCGTCGCGCAAAACCGGACCAGCCAGCATGTTTCAGCCCGTCGGCAATTCGGCCCACTTTCCCCAGCTCGAAACCGAAATCCTCGAGTTTTGGCGGAACCAGGCCATTTACGAAAAATCGCTCGACCGCCGCCGCGGCGCTGATCGCTTCGTGTTCTACGAGGGTCCTCCCACCGCCAACGGCATGCCCCATCCCGGCCACTGCCTCACCCGCGCCATCAAAGATCTCTTTCCGCGATATCGCACCATGCGCGGCGACTATTGCGAGCGCAAGGCGGGCTGGGACACCCACGGACTGCCGGTCGAGGTTGAAGTCAGCAAAGAGCTGGGCATCCACTCCAAGGAAGATATCGAGGCGTATGGCGTCGAGCCCTTCATTCATCGCTGCATCGATAGCGTCTTTCGTTACATGCGCGAGTGGGAGCGACTGACCGAGCGGCTCGGCTTTTGGATTCGTCTCGACGAGGCCTACGTCACCTACCACCAGTCGTATGTCGAAAGCGTTTGGTGGGCCCTCAAAAATCTGTTCGATCGCGGGCTGCTCTACCAAGGCCACAAGATTGTCTGGTGGTGGGCCCAAGGCGGCACGGCCCTCTCTTCGGGCGAGGTCGGACAAGGCTATCGTCAGGTTGCCGATCCCAGCGTGTATGTGCGGTTTCCCTTGGTTGGCGCGGCGCCGGCGGAGCTGGCTGGCGCGGATCTATTGGTCTGGACTACCACGCCCTGGACATTGCCCAGCAATCAGTTCGCCGCGGTGCATCCCGATCTGGAGTACGTCGTCGTTCGCGTCGAGGGAGAAGACCGCGGGCTGATCGTCGCGGCGGCCCTGGTCGCTGCGCTGGCCGAGAAGTTCAAACGCGAGTTGCAGATCGAATCGCGCCACTTTGGCCGCGATCTCATCGGCCTCCGTTACCAGCCGCCGTTCGACTATTACTATGCCGCCGATGGCGACCAGCGGGGCGCGCTCCGCGCCGGCAAAGAGCAACACCATGCGTGGCGGGTGGTCGCGGCCGATTTTGTGACCATCGACACCGGCACCGGTGTGGTGCATCAGGCGCCTGCCTTCGGCGAGGTTGATTTTCAGGTGCTGCTCGCCGAGCAAGAGCGATTCGTTGCCGGCGCCGGACCGCAACTCATCTGCGCCGTGGGACCCGATGGTCGCTTCACCGCCGAAGCGCCAGACTACGCCGGCCGTTGGGTCAAAGAGGCGGATAAAGACATCAGCCGCGAATTGCGGCGCCGCGGACTGTTGTTTCACCAGGAACAATACCTGCACGATTATCCCTTCTGCTGGCGCGCCGACGACGATCCCTTGATTCAATATCCGCGCCAGAGCTGGTTCATTCGCACCACAACCTTTCGCGACGAACTGTTGGCCAACAACCAGCGGATCGGTTGGTTGCCAGAACATATCCGCGATGGCCGCTTCGGCAACTTTCTCGAATCCAACGTCGATTGGGCTCTGTCGCGCGAGCGCTATTGGGGCACGCCGCTGCCAATCTGGGTTTGCGAGGCCACTGGTTATATGGAGGCTGTCGCCAGTTACGCCGAATTGCTCGCCAAGCCGGGCGTCGACGGCACGCAGGCCTGGGACGAGGCCAAGGTGGCCAACCCGCGGCTTTCCGACCACCTCAAGGTGCATAAGCCTTACATCGATGCGGTCACTTACGATTCGCCTCAGGCGCCGGGTCGGCGGATGCGCCGCGTCACCGAAGTGATCGATTGCTGGTTCGACAGCGGCGCGATGCCGTTTGCTCAATGGGGCTATCCGCATACGGGCCACGAGCGATTCGCCGAACAGTTTCCCGCCGACTTCATTAGCGAGGCGATCGACCAGACGCGCGGCTGGTTCTACAGCCTATTGGCGATCAGCACCTTGTTGTTTGGTCCGCGCCGCGAGGCGGAAGCCGCCACCACGCGCGACGTCACGACTCCGGAGAAAGAATATCCGCATCCCTACAAAAACTGCATCGTGCTCGGCCTGATGCTTGGCGAAGACGGCGCCAAGATGTCCAAGAGCAAACGCAACTACCGCGAGCCCGCCGAAATTTTCGATCGCTATGGCGCCGACGCCATGCGTTGGTACTTTTTTGCCAATCAACCACCTTGGAGCTCGATCCGCTACAACGAGCAGGCGATCAAAGAAAGCATTCCCGAGTTCCTGTTGCGCCTCTGGAACTGCTACAGCTTCTTCGTCATCTACGCCAACATCGACGGCTTTGATCCCGCTGCTCGGCTACACGGCCCGGTCAGAGATTTGTCGACCAGCGCGCTGGCTTCGGCAGAGGGCTACCGACCGATTGGTCAGCGCGGCGAACTCGATCGCTGGATCATCAGCGAACTGAACCAGACTGCGGCTGCTGTCACCGCCGCCATGGACGCGTATGACAACTACGGCGCCTGTCAGCGCATCACCACCTTTGTCGACGCGCTCAGCAATTGGTATGTCCGCCGCAGCCGAGATCGCTTCTGGGCGGCTGGCCAATCGGCCGAAAAGCTCGACGCCTATTGGACCCTGTATGAATGTTTGACGACCACTGCCCGGCTGGTCGCGCCGTTTGTCCCCTTCATCGCCGAATCGATCTGGCAAAATCTCGTGGCGCGTCCTTTCCAAAACCGCGCCTTCGAAAGCGTGCATCTGGCCGACTATCCCACTGGCGATGCCGACGCGATCGATCTCGATTTGTCAGCGCGCATGAACGCCGCTCGCGCGATCGTCTCGCTCGGACGCAATGCCCGCATGAGCGCCAAGCTCAAGGTGCGTCAGCCCCTGGCCAAAGTCGAAGTGATCCTGGCGCAGCCAGAACATCAACATTGGCTTGCCGAGCATGCGGCGCTGATCCGCGAGGAGTTGAACGTCCACGATATCGAGTTCGCCCGCCAGGCCGATCAATACATCAGTTACACGGTATTGCCCGATCTCAAGCGGCTTGGCCCCCGGCTGGGCAAGCAGTTGCCACAGCTCAAAGCCGCCCTGGCCGCCGCCGATCCGGCCGCGCTCTTGGCGCAACTCGATGCGACTGGCGTCCTGCTGCTTCCGCTGGCCACCGGCGAGGCGCGACTCGAACGCGACGACATCCAAATCCGCATGCAGGCCAAGCCGGGCTGGACCGCCGCACAGGGCCCCGAAGCGGTGGTGGTCCTCTCCACCGAAATCACCCCGGAACTCGAACGCGAAGGCTTCGCGCGTGAGGTGGTCCACGCCATTCAGAACCGCCGCAAGGACTTGAATTGCGAATATACCGAGCGGATCGCCGTTGGCCTGACGGGCGACGGCGAGTTGCCAGAGCGTCTCATCGCCGAGTTTGGCGATTACATCCGTGGCGAAACGCTCGCTCAAGATCTGCAAATCGGGCCCATCGAGGGCGTAGAGCCGATCGAACTCGAATTGTCCGGACAGACGCTGCGGATTTTCGCCCAACGGCTTGCCCCGTAGACCAGTTCGGCGCCGGCAATTTACAGAGAGATTCGGGCCGCGCCGTTCGGTATGATGACTTGCGTTGGCCCGCTGCCAACCAGGTTCGTGTCTCCCGTTAGCCGGGATGCGTCGATGTGGCAGAACGCATTTCTTGTCGATGATTTCATTGGCAGTCCGCTATTGAGCGGTCTCATGCGCGACTCAAGCGCCGCGCGCGAAAAGCTGGGGCCTCCCGCCGACTGGCCAAATGCGTTGCAATCAGCCGCCCGGCTGCTGCTCGCTGCGCGCTATCCTGCATTGGTGTGCTGGGGAAGCGACCTGACGCTTCTCTACAACGATGCCGCGATTCCCCTACTCGGCCAGCGGCACCCCGCGGCGTTGGGCCAACCGGCAGCGTTGACATGGCCGGAACTTGGCAGCCAATTGGCGCTGGCGGTCGACGACGACGTTGCGGGGAATGTCGCGCCCGCCAAGCAATTCACCTTGTGTTTCCCCAGCGGGTCACTCGGCGACGGCAGGTTGGTCGTCTCTTGCTTGCCGTGGCCAGACGATAGCGGCAACGTGGCCGGCTGGTTTTGCGCGCTCGTATCGGATGCCGAGCGGCCGAGCGACCAGCGAACGGTTGCTGGCGACTCCGTTTTGCCGCCGCAACGCGTGCTGATTGTTGAACACGACGCAAACACGCGAGCCGAGTTGGAAAAACTGCTCCAGACTCAGTACAGCGTGCAGGCAGTATCCGATGGTCTGGCCGCGCTTGACGCCATCGAGCGCGCGCTCCCCGATTTGGTACTGACCAATTCAGAACTGCCACGCCTCGACGGCGCCGGCCTGATTCGCGCGCTCCGCTTGCGCCCCAAAACGCAGAAGCTGCCGATCCTCATGCTCTCCGGCCAATTGCGGAACGGCTCGCAAATCGGCGGCCAGGATGTCGAGGCAGACGACTACCTGGCTATGCCGTTCTCCGCCAACGAACTGCTGGCGCGGGTTGCCGCACATCTCGAAGAGCGGCGACGGCGCCGCGAAGACACACAGCGCGCCAAGGTGAACGAAAGTCACTTTCACGCCCTGGCCGACACAGCGCCCGCCATGTTGTGGATCACCAACCAACAGGGCGAGTGCGTCTATCTGTCGCGTGGCTGGTGCGATTTCACAGGCCAAACACTGGCCGAAGGACAAGGCCAAGGGTGGTTCGACGTCGTTCATTCCCTCGACCTCTTGAAGACGCGCGAGGCGTACTATCAGGCCGTCCAGCGCCGCGAGCCGTTCTCGTTCGATTATCGAGTAAGGCGCGCCGACGGCGTCTACTGCTGGGTGCTCGACAGCGGACGCCCGCGCTATAACGACCGCGATGAGTATCTTGGCTACATCGGCTCGGTCATCGACATCACAGTGCGCAAATGGGCGGAAGAAGCCTGCCAGGAAAGCGAAGCCCGCTTGCGGCAACTGGCCGACAATCTGCCGGCCGGGTTTATTTATCAAGTCTGCCAATTCACCGACGAGCCACCGCGCTTCAACTATGTGAGCGCCGGCATCGAACCGCTGATCGGCATTACTCCCGCCGAAGTCGCCGATCGGCCCACATTGCTCTACGAAACGATTTTGCCCGAAGATGTCGCCCGCGTGCGGGCCCAGGAAGAAATCAGCTTTCGAGATCGCGTCCCCTTCGATTGCCAGTTCCGCCAGTGCGCGCGTAATGGCGAAGTGCGCTGGCTCCATGCCCGGTCCGTGCCCCGACCAATGGACGAGAGTCTGGTGCTGTGGGACGGCATCGCCGTCGACATCACCGATCAGGTCGAGCTGGAGCAATCGCTGCGCGACGCCGATCGTCGCAAGGACGAATTTTTGTCGATGCTCGCCCACGAACTACGCAACCCCTTGGCGCCGCTCAAGAGCGCCGCGGTCGTATTGTCGATGCTCGGTGGCGACTCTTCGGAACTGAACTACGTGAAGGCGGTGATCCATCGGCAAGTCGACCACATGACGCGCCTGCTCGATGATCTGCTCGACGTGTCGCGGATCACGCGCGGCAAAATCTCGCTGCAACGACACGAGGTAATGCTCCAGACGGTGTTGCAGCATGCGGTCGAAACGGTCCGGCCAGCGATCGATTCGCACCGGCATCGCCTGGAGATCGCGGTCGAAGACGCCCCGCTGCGCGTGCTGGGGGACGCCACGCGGTTGGAGCAGGTGTTCAGCAATCTGCTCGCCAACGCCGCTAAGTACACTCCGCCCGGCGGAGATATCTCCGTCATCGCCGAAGCGCGCGGCGAAACGCTCGTTGTCCGCGTCCGCGACACCGGCGCCGGCATCGCGCCCGCGGAATTACCACATGTCTTCGATCTCTTCTTTCAGGTCGATCAAGGTTTGGCTCACGCCAATGGCGGGCTGGGCATTGGCCTGACCATGGTGCGCGAGTTGGTCCGCATGCATGGCGGCACGGTAGAGGCGGCCAGCGACGGTCTCGGCCGTGGCAGCGAGTTCACCGTGCGACTGCCGCTGGCCCCGGCCGCCGATGCCCATCGGCACGTCGGTCCGGCGGCCCCCCTCGCCGGTTCGCGACCGCAACGCATTTTGATCGTCGACGACAACGCCGACGCCGCCGTCTTGTTGCAATTGTTGATGAAATTGCAAGGACACGACACCCGCATCGCGTATGATGGGCCCTCCGCTTTGACATTGGCCGGGCAGTATCGGCCCTCGATTGTCTTGCTCGATATTGGATTGCCGGGAATGGACGGATACGAAGTCGCTCGCGAAATGCGAACCCAGTTGGGAGACGGGCCGCGCATCATCGCCATCAGTGGGTACGGCCAGGCCGCCGATCGTGAACGTTCCCGCCAGTCCGGGTTCGATTACCATCTGGTTAAGCCGGTCGATCATGCCGTGCTGGTCGATCTTCTGTCGTGCGAGGCCGTTTCGTGACCACACCGCGATTGCCGGCCGCCGTGTTGATCTCGGGCGGCGGAACGACCCTGCGCAATCTGATCGCCAAGGCGCGCGCTGGCGAACTGCCCATCGATATTCGCGTAGTGATTTCGAGCAGCCCAACGGCTCGCGGCCTAGAGATCGCTCGTCAGGCGGATATCGAAACGCACGTGATCGAACGCAAGGCCTACCCAAGCGTCGCCGAGTTCAGTCGCCCCATCTTCGAACACTGTCGCCTCGCGGGCGCTCAGCTAGTCGTCTGCGGTGGGTTTCTTAAGCTGCTCGACATCCCCGCCGATTTCGAAGCGCGCGTCATCAACATCCATCCCGCGCTCATTCCATCCTTCTGCGGGCATGGCTATTACGGCGCCGCCGTCCATCGCGCCGTGCTCGAGCATGGCGCCAAACTCTCGGGCTGCACGGTCCATTTTGTCGACAATCAATACGATCACGGGCCCATCGTTTTGCAGCGCGCCGTGCCGGTGCTCGACGACGACACCGCCGAGTCGCTCGCCGCGCGTGTGTTCGCGGCCGAGTGCGAGGCGCTGCCCGAGGCCATTCGGCTCTTCGCGGCCGGCCGCTTGACAGTCGAGGGCCGCTGTGTGCGCGTCGCGCCCGCGCCGGTGTCGACATGAATCACTTCACCGAACGGTCGTTCCATTCGGCCGGACTGACGCTGAATTACGCGACTGCCCCCCCAGGCGGCCCCAGTTTGATTTTTCTGCATGGCGTTTGCCGACGGTGGCAAGACTGCCTGACTGTCGTGCCGGCCCTGGCCTCGCGCTGGCGAATCGTCGCACTCGAACAGCGCGGCCACGGCGCCTCGTCACGCGATTCCAACTACCTCGTTGCGGATTATGTCGACGACGCCGTGCGCTTTATCGAACAGCTAGCCGCAAAGCCGGTAGTATTGTTCGGTCATTCCCTGGGCGCGATGGTCGCCGCCGGCGTTGCCGCGCGCGCGCCGCACCTCGTGCGGGCGGTAGTGCTCGAAGATCCTCCGTTCAGCACGATGGGCGCGCGCATCGGCCAAACACCACTACTCGCGCAATTCTCCGCGTGGCGCGAGCTGGCGCGGCGGCATCAGACTCAGCCGACAGGCGACCGGCAGCAGCGCATGGCGCGCTTGTCCGCCGAACTGGGCGACGTCCTTGTGGCGGGGCGGCCCCTCAGCGATACCCGCGACGCCGCCACGTTGAGATTCACCGCCCATTGTCTGCTCGATATGGACCCTGAAACACTTACCCCAGTGGTCGAAGGTCGCTGGCTAGAAGGCTACGAACTGGATGAGATCGCCGCCGCCATTCGCTGCCCGGCGCTGTTACTGCAAGGCAATGCCGACCTAGGCGCAATGCTTACCGACGCCGACGCCGCCAACTTTGCGCAAAGGGCCAGTTTGGCGCAGTGGGTGCGTGTGCCAGAGGCCGGGCATTCGATCCATTGGATGGCGCCTGCCACCGCGGCCCGGCTAGCAATCAGTTTTTTGGAAACCGTTTAGCAGTCCGGGGAATTGTTCGCCGGCTGCGTGAATTGCAGGAAGCTTCGCAAAATCGCGACATGGGTTGTGATTTTGCGAGCCGCAGCAGCGTAGCTCCGCTCGCGGCGAGAGGGAAGAAAGCCACGACGGCTTTCTTCCCCAGGCTGTTAATCGCGCCGCAGCCGGTTTTGGCGCCAAAACCACGTTCTTGCGGGCATCGATTTCACCACCGCGGCCGATCCGCCGCCGTGCGGATATCCGCGTGATATGTGGCCCCATTGTCGCAGCGGCAGGCAATAGTTGTCAGATTTCGCTTCGTTGCGGCCAGTCGTGCGGGCTCCTACAATAATGCCGATCGGGATGAGCCAAGGCGGCACGGATCTTAAGCCCCTCTTCGCCCCCACGATGGGGCTCGCCGTCGTCATCGCGCGCCCGGCGCTGGCCAATTACCAACGCATATCGCAAACTTCATGAAAATCGCCCAGGGCACGCTTGTCGTCAAAAACGGCCAGATGGTCGATGGCACTGGCGCTGCGCCCATCCCCGACGCCGTACTGATCGTCGCCGACGGGCACATTGCCTACGCCGGTCCGGCGGCGGGCGCTCCACCGGTTCCGCCCCAGGCCGATGTGCTCAACGCCCGCGGCGGCGCCATCCTCCCCGGCCTGGTCGAGGCGCACTATCACCCCACCTACTTCAACGTCAGCGAGTTGGCCGATCTCGATGTCAAATACCCGGTCGAGTACGTCACTCTGCTGGCCGCCGCCAATTGCAAGCTAGCGCTCGAGTGCGGTTATACCGCGGCGCGCAGCGGCGGCAGCCTGCACAACATCGACGTCTGGCTCAAGCGGGCCATCGAAGAAGACCTGTTCCTCGGCCCGCGCCTGGCGGCCAGCGGTCGCGAGATCTGCGGTTCGGGCGGCCTGATGGATTGGAACCCCGACTATCTCTCGCTTGGCATGGAAGGCCTGATTCTCTTGGTCAACGGGCCCGTCGAGGCTCGCGCCGCCGCGCGCAAGCTCATCAAAGGAGGGACCGAGTGGATCAAGACCTATCCCACGGGCGATGCGGCCAGCGACCACGCCGATCATCACTCCTTGTGCATGACCTTTGAAGAGATGGAAGCGGTCGTCCACGAGGCGCACAACTACAAAGCGAAAGTCACCGGCCACTGTCGCGCTAACGAAGGCATCAAGAATGCACTGCGCGCGGGCTTCGACACCCTTGAACATGGCACCTTCATGGACGCCGAAGCGCTCGATCTGCTCATGGCGCGCCAGACGCCGGTTGTGCCCGCGCTGCAATTCGAACTGGCCAGCGTGCGCAACGGACCAGAGTTCAAGATGCCGCAGCGGGTGATCGACGGCCATCAAGAAACGCTCGACGCCGGCTGCGAGAGCGCGCGTCTGATCTTTCGCGCGGGGGGCCGCCTGGGGCTGGGCGGCGACTACGGCTTTGCCTGGAATCCGCACGGAACTTACGCCAAGGAAATCTCGTTCTTCGTCAATTATGTCGGCTTTTCCCCGGTCGAGGCGATCCAGTGCGCCACGCAGTCGGGCGCGGTCATCCTGGGCCGTGCCGATGAGTTTGGAACCCTGGAAGCCGGCAAACTGGCCGATGTGCTGGTGATCGATGGCGATGTGATCAGCGACATTACCATTCTGGAAGACCGCTCACGTATCATGGCGGTCATCCAAGGTGGCGTCGTCAAGGCCGGCCGACTGGCCGGCAAGTCGCCGCGCGAATGGGACGCGGCGGTGTCGGCCTGAATTACAATAGTGTTCTGTTGTTTTTGTCCGTGGTGAGTGAGCAAATCGCATGACCAACACGTTCGCGGCGGCGGTCACGCTTTGGGGTTTGTTGATGCCCATGGCGGGCGAGCCAGGTTCCATCAAGGCCTTGGTGGTCACCGGCTATTGCCAGCCCACCCACAACTGGAAGGAAACCACCGCGGCGCTGCAAGACGTCTACAAGACCGATGCGCGCTTCGATCTGCGCGTGGTCGAAGATCCCGCCTTTCTGGAGTCTCCCGCGCTCGCGAATTACGACGTGGTGCTGCTCAACTTCGAGGACTACCAGCGCCCCAATCCGGGCGATAAAGCCCGCGCCAATTTGCAGCAATTCGTCGAGTCGGGCAAAGGCGTGGTGCTGCTGCACTCGGCCTGCGCCGCCTGGAACGAGTCGCCGGAGTTCGTCACGATCGCCGGGCGCATCTGGAAAGAAGGGGTGAGTGGCAACGATCCCAAGGGCGCCTTCAAGGTCGATGTCCTCAAGACCGAAAACCCCATCGTCAAAGGACTCGAATCGTACGACACCGACGACGAGTTGTTCTATTCGCTCGAAGGGGCCCAGGCGATCGAGGTGCTGGCCACTGCCAAATCTAAGATCACCGGCAAGGACGAGCCGATGGCCTTCATCTTTCCGCTCGCCAAGGGACGCGTCTTCAACATCACCTTAGGGCACGATGCGGCGTCGCTGCACGTTGCCGGAACCATGGAACTGTTGCGACGCGGCGCCGCCTGGGCCGCTGGCCAACCCGCCGTGCCAGAGGCCCCAGCAGCGCCGGCCGCGCAAGCAGCGCCCGATCCGGCCGCACCCGCAGCCAGTTAACGA